>CADBYQ010000045.1 GCA_902798865.1 Pseudoselenomonas ruminantium
GGGATAATTCTCTTGCTTTTTTAGACATAAAATATGCTCCCTCCTAAGTGACAAGTTTTTGTTATTTCACTTGTCTACCTAGAAGGGAGCATATCAAATCGTGCAGCAGTCCCGTTTTGTTATTTCTTATCGTTGCGCGTTACATTCTCACCATAAATCGTCTTAAAATCATCCCGCATGGAAACGGGAACCCAGCCGTTCGCATTGGCCAGTTTCCTGCATTTCTCCGCTTTTTTGGCATCGCCCAATTCCCGCTCCAAATCGTCGCACAACAGGAAGAACGCCGCACTCTTGTACTTATTATCGTTCACCGTGTAGTTCAGCATACTGGTATCACCACTGGAGTTACCGAAGGCCAGCACCGGCTGCTTGCCAATTTCTCTGGCGATTGCCTGCACTTTATTCATTTGCAGATTTTTGATGACGAATTTTCCCCGAACCAACGAATCGCCTTTTTTATAGGCATAGTCCAGCCCATTCTTGTCTCCCTGATGGTCTGATTTTACTTCGATATCGGTACCGATAATGCGGTTTTCCGGGATATGCAGGGCATCGCAAACGAGAACGCGCACCAACTGCCGCTCAGAACCTGAAACCACATACACCTGGAAGCCATTATTTTGCAGGTATTGGATGGTTTCCACCATGGGCAGGTAAAAGGCCTCGCCCCACTTCAAGTTGCTCAAGCCCTCCACCGGAGTTTCCATGAAATTCCGCACGTAGGCCGTATACTCAGGATAGTTCATCCCCTCAAATACAGCTGCCTGATGCGGTGCACTGCTGCCAAGCTTGTCCCCGGCGTCCTTGCTGCGAATAAACCGTTCCAGCCCCAAGGCAAATTCCCTGTCCGCCGGGGATGCCTTATAGTTCTTGTCGTTGACGGCCCGGTCGATAAACAACATGCCATCAAAATAATAAGGTGCTGTCTCACAGAGAAAAGTCCCGTCCATATCATAAGTGGCAATGCGGTCTTCCACGGGAATGAAATTCTTGCTCTTCGGATTGGTGACATCCTTCACATAGGAAACCAACGCCTGATAAGATGCTGCGTCCTTATTCCAATACTGGAAATTGCTGCCCTTTTTATTCACGGAAATCTGCGCGATTTCTGACCGCGACATCGCCTCGGTGCAAGGAACCTCTGCCATAAAACCAAGGCTCAAAGTTACGGCCAAAACAGCGGTACACATTTTTTTACATTTCATACAAAATCCTCCCTATTTCATCACTTTATCTAACACACAGCAGATAGCGGACAGTAGCAAATGATGATTCCGTTACTTATCAGCAGTCAAGCTCTCGTACATCTTCATCAATTCTGCCACACATTCGGATTCGCTGTTGAGCTTGCCCCAGAAGCCATAGGCCTGCATAACGGCTTTGTCGTTGGCGCGGTGGGCGGCGCGAAGTTCCTTGGGCATGGTGAGTTCATCGTAGAGGTCAGCTAGGCTGCTATCAGGATAGAGCGCACGAGCATCCAATATGCCTTGGGCGGTCTTTTCAATAACTGCTTGCTGGGCTGGTGTGGGCGTTGGCCATGGGAAGTTGTTGTAAACTATATCCTTGGAATAACGATAATCGCTTTTAATTCGCCCGCACACAATTCGCATCCATGCCATATGCACGTTGCTGGTCAAAATGCCAAAATCGTAAATAGTTGCATGTGGAATAATCTGCACGGCATTATTGACAATTATGTCTGGGCTTATAAAGCTCATGGGAATATAACGTCTATTTTCAGAAGAATGACAAGGAACTATTATATACGTTGTATCCGGCTGGCGTATTTCTTGAAAAAGTGCTGGTGTATTGGCACTTTCCTGCGTAGCCTTCTTACTGCTGTCCAAACGGAAATCACGTACCTTAGCTACCCGTTCTATAATGAATTTTGAATTCTTGATTAAAGATGGAGATACATTATTGAGCCAAAGGCAATATCTGAGCTTTCCATTTATATATTCCGTTGCTCCATATATTTGTCTGATGCACGAAGCAATTTGTGGCTCTTTATCCAGCGCTTCAGCTCGTTCCTCGGGCGTTAAAAATAAGAAACCACCATCAGTGGGCTTATTACCATATATCATTTCAGGTACATCCGCTAAAGGTTTTTTTCGGCTTTCAATGAACACATCAGGTGCTTCAATAAGATAGGGATTGATGTTTTCCACCAGTTGCAGTCGTTCTCCCGTAAACAACCTCTTTCCTTTGCTGTTATCTGCGCAACTGAACCCTACAATCACACAATGAACATGGGCTTTTTGATTGCTTTCACTATCCCAGCGGAATGTACGGTGAGCGAAGTCAATATGAATGCCAAATCGGTCATAAAGCGGTTTCCAAACATCGGCCACCTGCTCACCTTGAGTAATGGAATTTGTTGATACCAATGCACATCTTACCCTTGTTCCTTGCATATACTGGGATGCCTTGAAGTACCATGCAGCTACATAGTCAATCTTTCCAGCTTTTTTATAAGGCTTGTTTTTTTCATCCAAATAGATATTGAGCATATCTTCTTTTTGACTCTTGCTTTGGAGAGAATACCCAACAAACGGCGGATTCCCCAAAATTTTCACATTATCCGAAGGCGGCAGGATTTCTTTCCAGTCCATCCGCAGGGCGTTGCCTTCATGAATGTTGGCGTTAGTGGTGAGGGGCAGAAAGTCCATTTCCCTCTGCATGATGTCTTCGGTTTCGTGCATCATTTGACTTTCCGCAATCCAGAGGGCAGTTTTGGCTACGGACACGGCGAAGTCGTTAATCTCAATGCCGTAGAATTGGTCAATGCTGACCTGTATGGGGTTCCATTCTTCCTCCGCAAAGCCCAGCAGGCCTGTGCCCGCTTTGTCGGTAACTGTTTCCCGCATAATGTCATTTTCCAGCCGCCGCAAGGAGAGGTAACTTTCCGTCAGGAAGTTGCCGCTGCCTGCCGCTGGGTCAAAATACTTGCCGCTGGCCAGTTCCTTCTGCAGGGCTTTGAGACGTTCCAGTCGTTTTTTGAGGGTCTTTTCCTCCATGGCCATGTGGAACTTCTCGCGGTAATCGTCCAAAAACAGCGGATCAATGACCTTGTGAATGTTCTCAATGCTGGTATAGTGCATTCCGCCTTTTCTGCGGGTGTCCGGATTCAAGGTGCTTTCAAAGATTGCGCCGAAAATGGTTGGGCTTATCTGCGCCCAGTCAAAATCACAAGCCTCATTGAGCAGAAGGTCATAGGTTGACTGGTCAATGGGCGGCATCGGCACGGCCTCTGAGAACAGGGAACCGTTGACATAGGGAAAATCAGCGTATTTCTTCTCTAAGAAGCGGTCACGTTCCTCTTGTTTCTGGTCAAAAACCTTGAATAGTTCCGTCAGCCCCAGTCGCACGTCACTGGGATTGAATGTTGCCAAAAAGTCATGGAACATATTGCGCCGACCGAAAATCCCGGCATCTTCCGCATAGAGCGCGAATACCAGACGCACAATCAGTTTGTTGAGGTCTTGCAGGTCTTTTTCTGTTGGCTGTGCGCCATAAGCAGGAAGCAGGGCGTTATAGAGCTTGCCCACCAAGGTGCCAGCGTCCCGGCTGATGTCCATTTCCCGGGTGATATGGGAACTTGCCACATCCACCATGAATTGCAGGCGGTAACATTCTTCGCCCAAGTTTTTCAGTTCAATGCGCTCCGGGTCGTCGTTGGGACGTTCCATATCGTAGACTTGAAATTCTGCGAAGTTGCAAGAGATAATCCAGCGGGGACGCTCCGAATAGGGCAGTGCTGCCGCATAGCGCTTGGCCTGTTCCGAAGGTTTGAGCAGTGTTCCATCACTCTGCTTGATGGGAGCGTTGAGGTCTTTGCCCAAAGACTTCTGCTCAATCATGGTATGGGTGGCAGGTATCATTACATCAATAAAGGAAGTATGGGAGAGCTTCACTTTCTGCTCAAAGCGCAGAAAGCTGGCGGGGTCTTCAATGCCATAGACATTCTGCAGGAGGTCAAACCAAAAACGCTGGCTGTCCTGCTTCTCGTCCCCTTTCCCCTCCCAACGGGCGGCAAACTCTTTGGCAGCTTTCTTCTGCTGATTGTAATTCATGGTCATCTTCCTTTTTCCATAACTTGGTCTATTTCTTTGCGCATAATGTCAATAGCAGCATCTATCTCCATGGTTTCAGCCTTGGTGATACGCCCCAATTCCTTTTTATAAACCGGGGATAAATCCTGCAGGACAGCCTCAATCTTGTCCTTCGTACCAGCGGCCTCTGCCGATGAATTATTCAGCAAATCCATGTAGCTTTTGAGCAGGGAAAGCAATTCATCATTCCAATAGCTGACAATCCGCCGGGCCGATAAAACCTTTGCCGAATTCCCCGAAAAGGAAATGGCCTGCTGTATTTCCTGCAACGTTTTTAAGATACCTTCTATATGACGTTTCACGGCCCCATCCGGGATTCTCGTCCGCAAATCGCTGATTTCGCTGATTTGCCCGTTCAGGGAATTCCGTATTTCCTGACAGTAAATTTTAATGCCCGTATCATTCCCATCATCAGCAGATTCTATTGTCAGCGGAGCCGCAGGGTTCAATTTTCCTCTCTGCCATAACAAATAAAAGGGAACGCTGTTTTCACATAGTTGCCGCAAGTCCTCACGCTGGCGCATGGCATTCTCATAAAATGCTTCATTGAATCTGTGCGTGCTGACATATGCCCAGCTGCGCAGGGTTTCACGCGGAATTTCCTCACCATAGGACTTGATAAAGATATTTTTTATGTTGCTGCAAAGAAGCACAAAGAGCAAACCGGTCAGGATATAATGGCTATGAAAAAAATCGGATATGGTGCTGTTGAACGAAAGGACGAAAAACAGAAAGCCCCAGACAAAGATATTTGTAACCATGGCTGAATATTCCATCGTTATAAAACGGATAATGGGCGGTTTCAGCATCCTGACTGCGGTCTTTTTCATGCGCTTGTTCCACCGAACAATCGCCCCTTCATAGGAATCGGCGGCACTACTTTCCCACTCACACATCCTTGCCCAAGGCTTGATTTCGTAAATTACCTGACCATCCCTGGCGTCCTTTTCGTTCATATCGTTAAGGGCACACACGATAAAACGCTTTTGCTGGTCTTGGACTTTGACATTCTTAAACATAGCAATTTCCGCGCCCGTGAAAAGGTCATAGGGATAGACGAACAAATTATGTTCCCGGGCATAACTTCGCAAAGTATCCCCGCTTTCCACTTCTATAAAGTCATTCCACTGCCATGTGTCAGCCATTTGAAATCATCCTTTTCCCGACCCTATAAAATCATTCCCAGCTCCATAGCCTATTCCCATTCATGAAATATTCTACAAGCAAATCCGCCAATCCTGCAAAACAAACTAAAATAGCGGACAGCTGACCTTTGACCGGTCAACCGCCCGCTTGATATCTTCGTTATGTAACCCTGCTGTAATCAATAAAGCCCGGTGGCTGACCATGCTTTTCCGCCGCGTTTGGCAAGCCTGCCTAAGCAGAGGAAAAGTATGGTCAGCCACCGGGCGTCTTATTACCTCATTGTAATGTACACACTAAGCGCGGTGGCCGGTGATGCCTTTCCGCAGCTTTTGACAAGCCTGTCTATGGCGAAGGAAAGGTATTACCGGTCACCGCGCGTCTTATCACTACGATGTAAACCTAATCTTAATTATGCAGTTTGAAACGTAAACTCCCCATCAGCAAACCCAATATTCACGGTATCGCCTTCCTGCACCTCGCCGCGGATAATGGCCTTGGAAAGTGCCGTTTCCACCGTATGCACCAGCAGGCGGCGCAAGGGTCTTGCACCAAAGTTGGGGTCAAAGCCCTGGTCAGCCAGTGCCGTAAGGGCATCTTCATTCCAGCCCAGGGTGATTTTGACCTGACGTTCCAGCCGTTCGCCCAGAGCTTTCAGCAGAATTCCGGCGATATTCTTCACCTGTTCCTTGGCCAGTGCCTTGAACACGATGATATCATCCACACGGTTCAGGAATTCCGGACGGAAATAATCCTTGAGAATATCCTTGACCGCCGTCTGCGCTTCTTCATAATCCTTGTTGAGGATTTCGTGAGAACCCAAGTTACTGGTCATAATGATGACCGTATTCTTGAAGTTCACCACACGGCCCTTGCCATCAGTCAGACGGCCGTCATCGAGAATCTGCAACAAGACATTGAATACGTCACGATGTGCCTTTTCGATTTCATCGAGCAAAATAACGCTGTAGGGACGACGGCGCACCGCTTCAGTGAGCTGGCCACCTTCATCATAGCCCACATATCCCGGAGGCGCACCAATAAGGCGGGCCACGCTGTGTTTTTCCATGTATTCGCTCATATCAATGCGAATCATGCTGCGCTCATCATCAAAGAGCGCTTCGGCCAGAGTCTTGGCCAGTTCCGTTTTGCCTACGCCCGTCGGGCCAAGGAAGATAAAGGAACCAATCGGACGGTTGGGGTCTTTGATGCCCGCACGGGCACGCAGGATGGCTTCGCTGACAGCCTTGACCGCTTCATCCTGGCCGACTACGCGCTCATGGAGCACATCTTCGAGATGAATGAGTTTTTCCCGTTCACCCGTGAGCATCTTGCTGACGGGAATCCCCGTCCAGCGGCTGATGACCTTGGCGATATCTTCCTCGCCCACTTCTTCTTTGAGCAGGGTTTCGCCCTGGGCGCGGGCGGCAATCTTTTCTTCTTCCTCTTTTAACTGCTGCTGCAGCTGCGGAAGCTTGCCGTATTTGAGTTCCGACAGGCGGTTGAGGTCATAGGCACGTTCCGCGCTTTCCATCTGACTGTTAACCTCGTCGATTTCCTTCTTGATGGCGCGCACGCGCAAAATGGCCTGCTTTTCGCTGTCCCATTTGGCTTTGAGCGTGTTTTCCTGTGCCTGCAAATCGGCTTTTTCCGCCGTGATTTCCGCCAGTTTTTCCTGTGAAGATGCGTCCGTTTCCTTCTTCAGGGCCTGTTCTTCGATTTCAAGCTGCATGATTTTGCGGCGGATTTCGTCAATCGGTGCCGGCATGGATTCGATTTCTGTACGCAGTTTGGCGGCTGCTTCATCCACAAGGTCAATGGCTTTATCCGGCAGAAAACGGTCGGAAATATAGCGGTCAGACAGAACGGCTGCCGAAACCAAAGCCGCATCGCGGATACGCACGCCATGATGTACCTCATAGCGTTCTTTGAGGCCGCGCAGAATGGAAATCGTATCTTCCACACTGGGCTGGCCGACCATTACCGGCTGGAAGCGGCGCTCCAAAGCCGTGTCCTTTTCGATATACTTGCGGTATTCGTTGAGGGTTGTCGCACCAATGCAGCGCAGTTCCCCACGGGCCATCATGGGCTTCAAGAGGTTGCCTGCATCCATAGCACCTTCGGCGGCACCGGCACCAACAACCGTGTGCACTTCGTCGATAAAGAGCAGAATCTGCCCATCGGATTTGACGATTTCATTGAGTACCGCCTTCAGACGTTCCTCGAATTCGCCGCGGAATTTCGCACCGGCAATCAAAGAACCCATATCGAGCGAATAAAGGGTCTTGTTTTTGAGCGATTCCGGCACATCCCCGGCCACAATGCGGCGGGCCAGCCCTTCGACAATAGCCGTCTTGCCCACGCCCGGCTCACCAATCAGCACCGGATTGTTCTTCGTGCGGCGGGAGAGAATTTCAATCGTGCGGCGGATTTCCTCGTCACGACCAATCACCGGGTCAAGCTTGCCCTGCCGCGCGGCTGCGGTCAAATCGCGGCCAAATTTTTCCAGCGACTTATAGCCTTCCTCGGGATTTTCACTCGTAACATTCTGCTTGCGGTACTTTTTGATGGCGCCCTGAATATTGCTCTTGGTCAGCTTGAACTCCTTGCAGATGGACTGCACATCACTGCTGCCATCTTCGGCCAAGCCTAAGAGCAGATGTTCCGTGGAAAGGTAATCGTCCTTCATGGATTTAGCAAATTCCTCGGCCCGTGCCAGCACGCGCACCATATCCATGCCCATGGAAAGACGGTCTGTGCCCCGGACGCTCGGAATCTTGCCCAGTTCCTGTTCCAGACGGGCTTTGAGCATCGGCAAGTCCGTCTTGCACTCACTGAAGATATCCGTCAAAAGTCCTTCCGGCTCCTTGGCCAGTGCCAACAGCACATGCAGGGAAGTGATTTCCTGATGGTAGCGCATCGCCGCCATCTGTTGGGCAGCCTGCAAAGCCGCCATGGTTTTTGCGGTGTATTTTTCCTGTCCCATAATATTTCCTCCGTAAATTCGCGGTTAACTTACAATCATCATCTTTAAGTCTTATTATACAGGATAAAGTCAAAAAGTCAAATACTATTTCTGACTTTTTGACTTTAATTCTAGTTTTCTTCTCCATTTTCATGTATAATAGGAAACATGATGAACGCAGGAGGATTGCAATATGACACAGAATGACTTTCATAAACTGGTACATCTGGTAATGGATTCCAAAGCCAAGCCGCCCGAAAATCTCTTTGCCGGCGGCATGGACAACTGGCGGGCCCGGGCCAGACTTGCCCACTTCCTCGCCATGGACGAAATCGACAAGAAGGACGAAGCCGACGAACTTTTCCACAGTGTGGTCGAAGCCGATTATAATGAAGAAATCAGCGAAGAAGTCGAAGAATACGCCTTTGCCCTGCAGAAGTTAAGCGCACTCGAAAAAGAACAGGGCAAGTTTGATGAAGCCCTCTCCCATATCAATACGGCGATTGAAGCTGCTGAAGGCACCGATTTTCTCTACAAGTACATCCTGCGCGGTGAACTTTGGGCTGACCGCTGGAATCTGCTGCACAAGATGAATCTCACGGCCGATGCCGAAAAGGAAGTTGATGAACGCATCGAAGCCTACAAGGACATCCCCATCGAGCACAACAGCTACCTCTACTACGGCTACCGCTTCAAAGCCCAGCTGGCCGCCGCCCGCGGTGTAACGCTCGTGGCCAAGGACTATATGCACATGGCGATTCACGCTATGGAGATTCCCGAAAACTATCAGGCAGGCCTCGAAAAAGCCTTTGCCGCCGACCATGATAATGCGTCCTGGATTCTGACCGAAGTCGATAAGGCTACCCCGAATCCGGATATGCTGCACTGGGATATTTAATTACAACCACTAATTCGCTTTTATGGTTCAGACCATACAAAAACAGAAAAGCCCAACCGGACTATTTTCGTAACGTTTGACAAGCTTGTCTAAGTGGAGAAAATAGTCCGGTTGGGCTTTTCTTGGTTATGCCTTGCCATAAGTACCGAAGGGCATCCTTATTTGTGGGTTATATTTATTCCCGGAATGGCAGGCGGCAAAAGTGCTGCTGCTTCCTTATCCACGATAACCGCCACATCACGGTGCAGCTGCAGAATGGAAGCCGGCGCCTCCGGTGTCACATCCCCACACACAGCCTTGCGCACCGCTTCGGCCTTGTTGCAGCCATTGGCCAACAGGATGACATGCTCGGCCATCATAATCGTCTTGATACCCATGCTGATAGCATATCTTGGCACCTCCTCCGCACTCTTGAAAAAGCGGGAATTGGCCTGAATGGTTTCTTCATCCAGCTGCACCTTATGCGTGGTTGCCGCAAACTTTACATCCGGCTCATTAAAGCCGATATGGGCATTCTGCCCAATGCCCAGCACCTGCAAATCAATGCCGCCTTTGGCTTCAATCAGCTTTTCATAGCGCTGCCCTTCTGCCGCCATATCTTCAGCCATACCATTGGGCAGGAACACATTTTCCGGACGGATATTGATATGACGGAAGAAATTTTCCTGCATAAAATAGTGGTAGCTCTGCGGATTATCCGGGCTCATGCCGATGTATTCATCGAGATTAAAGGTTGTCACTTCCGAAAAATCCAGGCCGACACTCTTATGCACAGCCGCCAGCCGCTCGTACATGGAAACGGGCGTACTACCGGTAGCCAGCCCCAAAACGCTGTTCGGTTTCAAATAAACTTGTCCGGCTACAATGTTGGCTGCTTCCACTCCCATCTTTTCATACGAATCCGTAATGATTATACGCATAAAACTCGCCCCCCTGCTCATCTGCTTATTTTCACCATTATCATAACACGCTTAGCGAATTTTAGCTACTACTAAAGGAGTAGATTGTTTTATACTTTATACTTTAGTGGTATTGTGCCAAGTAACATTCAATCGTATAATGTTATTTATCACTTGGGGAAGTGATGACACACATGCCTTTAAGAAACAAAAAGGGGAAGCTTTGCAGTTAAAGGATTATATACAGAAAACGCAGGTTCTGAATCAACCTGCGTTTTTTCGTATATAAAATTATGCGTCAGGACTGCTTTAATTGCCGCTTCTTCTCCCTCCGTTCCTTGAAGAACCGCTTCATGATACCGGAGCATTCCTCCTGCAGGACACCAGCGGTAATTTCCGGACGATGATTCAAATGCTCGTTGCCGGGAATGTTGAAGACTGACTCACAGGCACCTGCGCGATTGTCGGTGCTGCCGTAGACGACCCTATCCACCCGGCTCATCACGATAGCCCCGGCACACATGGGACAGGGTTCAATCGTAACATAAAGCGTCAGGCCCGACAAGCGCCAGCGCCCTAAATCCTTACAGGCCTGTTGGATGGCGATAAGTTCTGCATGGGCCGTAGCATCATGCCAGATTTCCCGCATATTGTGCCCGCGGGTGACAATCTCTCCCGTAGCGTTGTCCACCAACACCGCACCAATAGGCACTTCTTCCAAATCATAGGCAACCTGTGCTTCCTTTAGTGCCTCCCGCATATAATAGGCATCATCTTTTACAGTTTGTTCGTTCGTCATGAAATATTTCGCTCTTCCCTTCTCAGATATTCATAGCGTAATCTTACCCTAACCGCAGCTTTTCCGTCAATAAAAAATGCCGCAGCCAACCCCAATCCCGCGAGCATGGCTACGACAATCCAACCACTGTGTTTTGCGTAAGTACCATATTGTTTTATCTCCCATTAACCGCTAACATCAATCTTCCCTTCCACGCCACTCAGGTCAACCAATTCCCGATAAAACAGAGATTGCGTTGGCCGCGTAGACAACTCCAGCCGATAAGCATTCGGCATTCCCAGTCCCGCCTCATTGGACGGACGAACCTCCTTTTCCATTTCCTTGTTCAGTGTATGCGCAAACGACTGCTTATCCCGCTTGCCATCCTGATAGCCTTCTTTTCGCTCGAAGGAACGATTCACACTGGAATCTATACCTTTAACCCGGGCGACGCGCTCAATACGGTTCAACATGACAAACACCTCCCCTGCCATAGGCCGCCCTTCCTATAGAGTATATCGTCATGTTTGAGCAGGAACTTAATAGTTTATAAAAATAAAATAAGACCCACGGACTTTTATAAGCCCATGGGTCTTATTGTTTATTTCAGTTGCTTATTTCAGTGCATCACCGAGTTTGGAGTTGGTGTTGCGAGCAGCAGCTACGCTTTCATCAAACTTAGCTTTTTCGTCGCCTTCCAGCTTGTACTCAACGATTTTTTCCATGCCGTTCTTGCCGAGGATAACGGGTACGCCGATGCAGAGGTCTTTTTCGCCGTATTCGCCATCGAGGTATACGCAGCAAGGCATGAGCTTCTTGGCATCGAGAGCGATTGCTTCAACCATAGCAGCTGCAGCAGCGCCCGGAGCATACCAAGCGGAGGTGCCGAGGAGACCGGTCAGCGTAGCACCGCCAACCTTCGTCTGTGCTACAGCATCATCAAGCTGTTCTTTGCTGAGAAGCTGCGTTACAGGAATACCGCGGTAAGTAGCCAGGCTCGTCAGAGGAACCATGGTCTTGTCGCTGTGGCCGCCGATAACCGTGCCATCGATGTCCGTCGGGGTTGCCGGATAGCCAGCTTCCTGCAGAGCCTTGGACAGGAAATAACGGAAACGGCTGCTGTCGAGCATACCGCCCTGACCGAGAACGCGGTTGCGCGGCAGTTTGGAATCTTTGAGCGTCAGGAACGTCATAGCGTCCATCGGGTTGGAGATGATGATGAAGATAGCGTTCGGAGAATACTTCAGCGCCTGGTCAACAACACCTTTGACGATTTTTGCATTTACGCCGATGAGTTCTTCACGAGTCATGCCCGGTTTACGCGGCATACCGGAAGTAACAACTACAACATCAGAACCTTCCGTCGGTGCATAGCCGTTTTCGTCACCGATTTCAGCCGTAACGCCCGTTACCGTGGTGTCAAAGTTCAGCAGATGTGCCGTCTGCATGATATCCATAGCTTTGCCTTCTGCAAAACCTTTCTTAATATCCACGAGCATAACTTCGCTGCAGAAATTCTTTACTGCCAGCACATTTGCTACGGTAGCGCCTACGTTACCTGCACCAACAACTGTTACCTTCATAATCAAATGCCAACAACTGTTACCTTCATAATCAAATGCCTCCTTAGAATTAGAAAGCGATTGCCAAAAGTCTGTAAATTCCATCAATCCATAAGGGAAACCGCTTTCGGTATGGCTATAATGATGAATCACACTTATGATTCATTACGTGATAATTATAACAAAGTGATGTGAAAAAATCAATAAAAAGCGGTAAATATTTTTATTATTTTTTATCTTATCATAAATTTGTTTAATAGTCTTATGACCTGCTAACAAGAAAAATGACCGGTCAAAAACCGACCGGTCATTCCCCTTAATCCACGATACTATTGTTCTTCAAACATATCCTTGCCGACACCACAAAGCGGGCAGACAAAATCCTCCGGCAAATCCGCAAAAGCCACGCCCGGAGCTAAATCATACTCGCTATCTCCCTTCTCCTCATCATAAATCCAGCCGCAAACCGTACAAACCCAAGTCTTCATCACAAGCCCTCCTAACACCACACCAAGAACCAATAATGGTATATCGTCGCTCGGCACCAAAGAAAAGTACCACAGCAACTCTGTTACTAGTTAGGAACTTCTCCCCACTTCAGCCTAAATCCTGCCAAGCAAGAAAATTATTTGCCCAGCCGTTCCTTAACGCCCTCAAAAAACGCATACGGCACGGTAATATTACCGTTCATTCCACTCCCCATTTCAATCCCCGGCCGGTTCGTCCCATGGAAGTCCGTCCCGCCGGTAGGCATTAAATCGTATTTCGCTATCATCCGGGCCGCAAACTCTGCATCCTCTGCCGAATAATTCGGATAGAACCGTTCCATGCCATCGAGCCCTAAGCGATGCAGTTCCACAATGGCCTGTTCCTGCTGCTGACGGCTCTCCAATTTGCCCAAGCCGATATTCTTATGAAAATGCGCCAGTGACGTCACGCCGCCCGCCTCGTGAATGATGGGCAACGCTTCTTCAGCCGTGATGTTATAATTGAGCCCCAATTCCACCACAGCAGGGTCCAAATAATTATCCCACAAAGGCTGCGCCCTATCATAAAGATGCAGTGACACCAGATACCGCATTACCGCATAGCGGTCTAACAGCCCCTTATAGGTAAATTCCTGCACCTTTTCCAGACTGATATCTACGCCCTTACGGCGCACAAATTCGATAATATCCTCAATCCGCCCTTCCTTGATGACGCGGATTTTCTTGTACATGGACTGAAAGGCAGAATGATTGGCATCAAAGCCCAAACATACCACATGAATCTTGAGCCCCTGAAAATCTGCCGTCAGCTCCATACCGTTGATGAATTCCACCCCGGCTGCGCTGGCCGCTTCCGCCGCTTCCGCACAGCCGGCCATCACATCATGGTCCGTCAGCGCAAAAGCCGCAATCCCCTGCTCCTTGGCGTGAACAGCCAATTCCCCCGGCGTAAAACTACCATCCGAAACCAACGAATGAACGTGTAAATCAATTTTCTTCATTATATTCCTATTCCTCACTATCTATAAAAATTATTTTCCTCTTAATTCTGCCTGCGCTGCAAAGAAATTATACACGGCTTCAGCGGCCGGTTTATTCATGCCCGGTGCCATGGCCAGTTCCTCCACCGTGGCCGCCTTAATCTTATTGATGCTGCCAAAGTGGCTCCATAGTGCCTGCCGTCTTTTCGGCCCAATGCCGACAATATGGTCGAGCACCGACACCAGATTGCGCTTGCCCCGCAATTTGCGGTGATAAGTAATGGCAAACCGATGGGCTTCATCGCGAATCCGCTGAATCAGATAGAGCGCCTGACTATGGCGCGGCAGCACTACCGGTTCAGAACTGCCTTCCGTGAATACGAGTTCAAACTGCTTGGCCAGCCCTACCACAGGCACATGCATATGCCCAGCCACATTGCGGATGATTTCCAGCGCCGAAGAAAGCTGCCCCTTGCCGCCATCAATGATGATTAAATCCGGCAGTTCTTCCTCCGGCAAATCGACATAGCGGCGGGTCGTAACCTCCCGCATGGAGAGAAAATCATCCGGCTTGCCTTCGGTGCTCTGAATCTTAAATCGCCGGTAATCGGACTTCTTCGGCAGTCCGCCTTCAAAGACCACCATGGACGCCACCGTTTCACTGCCCTGATTATGGGAGATATCAAAACACTCCATGCGGTCAGGCGGTTTGGGAAGCCCCAAATAACGCCCCAGTTCCTCCACCGCGCCCAAGGTCTGGTCATTGGCCTGCTTGATGCGGGCCGCTTCATCATGGAGATATTTTTCCGCGTTGGAAGCCGCCATATCCACAATGTCTTTTTTCGTGCCCCGCTGCGGCAGGATAAGCTGGACTTTAGCCTTCTGTTTCTTCGCCGACAGCCATTTTTCCAACAGTTCCTGCTCCGTCTGCGGAATCGCCAATGGCAGGAGAATTTCCCGCGGAATAAATGTCGCCCGATGATAATACTGCTGCAAAAAAGCCGCCAAAACCTGACCGTCGCCTTCGTCCTCACTGCCCTGCAACAGAAAGTGCTCCCG
>CADBYQ010000046.1:0-12243 GCA_902798865.1 Pseudoselenomonas ruminantium
TCTTCCCAACCCAGCCACAGGCCTAAGGGCACAGACAGTTTCACATCCCCCAGCCCCAAGCCACCGCCGGACAAAGCGCGCAGACTTCCCAGTAAAACAGCGCCCAACAACGCTCCCACACACGCTGTCTCCCATGCTGTATACCCCAAAAGCAGCGGAATCATGCCGAGCAATAATAACAACAGCACCAGACGATCATAAATCAAACCATAGCGCATATCATAAATCGCAATAAGCACGAGCACACTTGCCATAACGATGAACAGGCAAAACTCCGTCAAAGGCTGCCCCCATGCAAAAAGCATCACCGGCAACATAAACGCACACCAATTCCCGCGTACATCCTTCCACATTGACCAGTCAAAAGACTGTGGAAAGTCCTGTCCATTTTTACTATTCATGACCAAACTCACCTGCCGTATGTTCAGCGCAAATGGCTCGCACACCTCCGATGCCATCATCCTTACCTTGACGCAGACTGTACGTGTCCGTAGCCTTTAACGTGATGGTCTTCCCCTCTTTTAGCCTGCAATCTCCCTTCGGCGGTTTCAGACTACTCAAATCGTTAACGTATTCCGCCAAATCTTCAAGCTTTGTCGGAGCATAACCCTTCTCCAACTCATAGACAGCGATTGCCGCATCCACAGTAGTCAAATCGCTTTGTACCTTTGCGGTATTGGCCGTCATGATGGTTGACGTAAACCTTGGCACCGCTACAGATGCCATAAGTCCTATTATGGCCAGGGCCACCAAAATCCCGATCAAGGAAAAACCTGCTTGCTTAGACTCAGACATAAGAATCCTCCTTTTTGTACATTTTTTCTCATATTTTTCTAATTAAATGAGTCTTCTATAAAAAACATGTTTTTCCTGCTATTATTTGCTATTGTTTTTAATCGGCAAAAAAATTGCAGTCCGCACAAAAACAGACTGCTTTCTATGGTATACTTAACGTAATGTTATTGTAAAAATGGGCAGGTGAGCATTTATGGATAAACTGATTCAAGGCCTTTTGAAAAGGCTTACGCCCTTTTGGGAGACCATTTATTTCTTTTACCAGAGGTTCACAGACTATCACCGTATTTCCAGCTGGTTTGATATGGCCTCAGGCACCACCTACTATTTTCTCCTGGGCTTTTTGCCTTTTTTGGTCTTTACCGTAAATCTGATGCTTTTCGTCATGGCCCCGCAAGTGGATGGCCTTTACGGCATGGCTGCTCACTATCTGCCGGAACGCATGGCTGGCCCCCTGATGGGCGATATCACGCGCATCATGGGCAGCCGCAGCACCTTGTGGATGTGGGTGACCGGCCTGTTCTCCCTGTACAGTTTCGTCCAGGGGCTCGTTATCCTGACCAGGGCTACGGACAGTCTGGACTATGCTCATACGGAAGCCATGACCCGCGACAATCAGCATAACATTTTGGTATACGCCAAGGGCATTGTCTTTACCTTCGGTCTTATGGTCGTTATCTTCCTTTCCCTGGGTCTGCCAGTCTTCGGCAATTCCTTGGTCTATTACTTAAATGAAGGTCTCCATTTCCCGGATTTCTTTTTGGGGCTGTGGATGTTCCTGCGCGTATTCATCCCCTTTGTGGTACTCGTTGTCTGGCTTACTTTTTTCTACATTTTCGCCCCGCATTCGTATACCCCGCCTTTCCGGCAAGCCTTTATTACGGCCCTTTTGGTCACCTTTTTATGGCTTGCTGCCACCGGAATCTACAGCTGGTGTATGACCCTAATTCCCGGCATGGGCATCGCCTATGGCTCGCTCTTTGGTCTGTTCGCCCTGTTTGTATGGTTTAAATTTATCGTCAGTTTCATTATCTACGGCATCGAATTTTTGATGGCCTTAAATGAAATCGAACTGCGGCATAAGATTGCTGCCTTGCAGGCAAAACAATAAAAACACCTGAAGTCATGGGCAAACGGTGACTTCAGGTGTTTTTCCATTAAAGGGTATTGCTTTGCAAATTGGTCAGGGAAACCTCACTATCGCTGGAGAAAATCCCCCATTGATGCTCGGGCAAGGCATACATGCGCGTGCTGAGCGCCATTTGATCGTTGATGTAAAGCACAGCTACGGTGCCATCGATGAGCAGGGTAAAATCATAACTTTCGCCCGGCTGGAGGCTGACCGGTACGGAAAGTTCCGGTTTTGCCTTGTTGATGCTGCCGGTATCGGTGTTATAGAAAGCCACCTGCTGTTTTTCCTGGTCAAAAACCAGATTCAGCGAACCTGTCTGATTGGGGCCGACATTAAACATCAGGCCGAATTTTCCCTGCTGGCTGGCAGGCGTAAAATGTCCGGTGATTTTCCGGATGCCGCTGAGCCGGGGCAATACGACATCGGCATAGCCCTTGCCACCAAAACGGTAATCCTGACCTGCTGCCGTTACATCACCACTCTGCGTGACGGGCGTTAAGGCTTCGGCTTTATTCAAACGCTCCGTTGCCTTGGCAACCGGTACCGGATAAAGACTGCCATCTGCACGCTGCTTGAGCTGATGCGTTACCATATTGCCGGCCCAGTCGGTCGGACGTTTATCCATACTATCCCACTTGGTCGGCGTCCAGCCCACCAGATAGAGGTCTTTATCATCTTTGGCCAGTTTGGCTGCATAGAATCCGCTGGCATCGAAGTAATCCTGTGCCGGTTTCTCAAAGGGGCCTTTGGAATCCTTGGCTACACGGTAATGTACGACACGATTCGGCCACTGGTCGGAGAAGGTCAGATACCAGTAATCGCCGTATTTCACGAGAGTCGGGCATTCCATATTGGCATCACTGCCCATATCGTTTTCAAAGAAAATGCCCTGATTTTCCCAATGCTTGAGGTCTTTTGACGTATAGCGGGCAATCACGCCGCGGGCTTTTTGGCTGCGGGTCGTAATCAGCATCCAGTATTCATCATAATCCGGATTGTAGAATACATTGGGGTCGCGGAACGTGTCATCATAGATATAGGGCTTGCTGCCACGGAAGGAATCTTCCGGCATTTTCTGCCAGCTTACCAAATCGGTGCTCACCGCATGCATAATCGTTTCTTTTGGCATAGTGCGCCAATTAAAACCGGTATAGAACGCATGGTAAAGACCGTCCTTATCCCGTACCACAGAGCCGGTGCCCAGAGCTGAATCCTTGGCAAATTCATTCGTCTGGTCGTAGGGAATTACCCAGCTGTCGTGATGGAAATCGGTAAAATCCTTTGTTGTCCAGAGGCTCCAGGGATGAAAGCCCACATCCCCATCACGCATATCTTCCAAATAGAAGATACGGAACTGCTGCCCATCATAATAGGGCATGGTATCCCCCACCCAGCTATAGCCGGTATTCGGGAACAACGCTTGATGCGCTGACACATCGGAACTGCTCACACAAAGGGTCGATGCGGCCAGCAAGGCGGCCAAAATCTGTTTTTTCATTTATTTCTGCCTTCCTTTCATTATACTGTATGCCGCTTAGAAATACATTTCCCACTGAGCGCGGAAGAAGCTGTAATCATCACGTTTGCCGGTAAGATAGCCCGTACCGGGGTCGAAGAGTCCCAGTTTGCCGAAGGTGTAATGCAGGAGCAACTTGGTATTGCGAACTGGCACAAAATCAGCACCGATACGAATACCATTAAACTCACCTGCTCGATGGTTCCATACTTTCCCCTTATCAACCCATTCTTTTTTATCATCATTCCATTCAGAATATCTGTTAGCAGGATCACGATCCATATCTTTACCATAGTCACTCATGCTAGCATCGCTGATATCATCATTAAACCAGTTCGTCATGCCAGTATGACCACGCTGTAGATACTTCTTGACGTAGATATCAAAGGAACCGGGGATATCCGGGCGGGCTTCCTTATATTGCAACTGAATAAAGTGCGACTTATTCAATGTTTTGGAATCAGATTTGGCAATGCCAGCGCAAAGTTTCAAATCGCGATTTAATTTCGTATCAAAGCCAAAGGACCATGTCTTGCGCTGTAGATGATCATCCCGCTGAGTCATGCGGCCAAAATGGGATGTGATATTCGTATTCTTGGCCACAGGAATTTCACTAATGAGGGACAATACCCTGAAGTTCGTGCTGCCACCTTGTCTCCATTTGTCAACTGTATCTTCTGTATCACCATAAAGCATCTTGCTAAATGTATTACCGGAGTTCACGGTAAACATGGCCTTACGGCCCCACTTTGTGGGAATGCCATAGCTAGCCTGCCAACCATCTATCTTTTCATCAAAGGTGAATTTGTAGGGTGACTGCAGATAATAACGTCCGAGCTTCACATTTAGTCCGCCTATGCGGCCTTCGGTATAGAGCTGCAGAACCGGGCGGGAATACTTCTTGCCACCTGGGGCATCATACCCCCCATCGCCTTCATAAGCACCACTATTCTTGGAAAGATTATTTTCAAACTCATGCTCGCTGTGGATTGACCATGTATCATTGATGCGGTATTTTGTAAACAAATTGAGCCAGACGGTTTGTTGGTCGGCACCTTTCAGACCTTCAAAATTCTGTTTATCCCATCTGAGACGACCATAACCATGGATCTCTATAGGTGGCTCCCAGCTTCTTTTCTCTACCTTTTTCATGCGCTTTTCCAAGCTGCCCAGCTGGGCATTCAGTCTGTTCTGCAGTTCCTGCGCCTGCTGCAGCTGCTCCTCCAGCTGCCTGCGCATCTCCTGCAGGGATTCCTGTGTTACGGGTTCTGTCGAAGCCCCCATTTGGCTTCCAGCGTCCGGATTCTGTTCCATAGCCGTCAGCGTATCCATGGCTGCCGGCTGTGCCCCAGCCACGCCGCATGTGCTCATTACCAGTGCCGGCAGCAGGCCGCCCATCAGTAGTTTCTTCTTCATTATGCTGTCTCCCTCCAAAAAAGGAAGCGCTACTGATTTTCCATATTTCAGTAACGCTTCCTGCATCACCATTTGTTTACGCTTCCAACGGCTGACCTTCTACATCGCGGTCATCTCTTTTCAAAATACAGAAGGCATATACGGTTGCCACCAGGACAATCCCGGCAATCGTCAGGAACGTGCTCTGATAACCGATGCTGTCACGCAGGCTGCCCAGCGGTACGGAGAAGATAATGCCGCCCACAGAGGCTGCAATCTGGAAGCCGACCATATACAGCGTAGCGGATACACGGGTATCAAAGTGCAGGGTGAAATAACGGAAGATTGCCAGTACAAAGAGTGCCGTTTCCGGAGCATGCAAGAGCTTTATCAGGCCAATCCCGAGCGGAGTCGAAGCCAGACCACAGCCGCCAATACGGCAAATCATAATGAGGCAGCCCAAGAGCAGCGCATTGCGCACGCCGATTTTCTTCATCAGCACCGGCACCAGGCCCATCATCAAGAATTCCAAAAATACCTGTACAGAGTTCAGGATACCATAAGCCTGCTGGCCTTCTTCCGGGGTAGCAAAGAAACGCGTGAAGAATTCGGGGAACATCTGCTGGTCAAATACGGTATAGAACGTCCAGCTCAGGATAACAAAGATAATGATTTTCCAAACATCAAAGATACCGAAGACCTGAATGATTTCCTTAAGCGAGGGAGATTTAACCGCCTTATCGCGTTCCTCGCTGTTCTCATAGGCAGCGATATTTGCTTCCTTGTTTTCGGGCTTCATGAGCAGCAGCACTGCCAAGAGGACTGCCGATACCGCTGAACCGGTCCAAAATACCAGATACGGATTAATCGTAAAGAGGAAACCTGCGGCAAGGGCCGACATGGCATAACCAAAGGAACCCCAGGCACGGGCCTGTCCATACTCGAAGCTGTAGCGGCGGCTGAGTCGTTCCGTCACGGCCTCAAAGACCGGGCAGGCCGCGAGATATGCTACGGCCAGATACACCGCACCAACCATGGCACCGACATAGAAGTTGCTTTCCAGCATGGGCACATATACCCAGGTAAAGAATGGTGCCAACAAGACCTGGCAGGCAACCATCGCAATGAGCAGGTGTTTTTTCAGCCCTAGTTTATCCTGCAGCGAACCATAAACAAACATCAGTACTAACGCTACAGCCGAACCAAACGTGTAAATCGTGCCGACCTGGGCTCCCGAAAAGCCCTGTTTTGTCGTCAGCCAAATCTGGAAGAAGGACCACCAAATCCCCCAGCCGGCAAAGAATAAGAGTATTTCCAGCGAACCCGTCCGATAAAACGGATTCCGTAAAGCTTTCGTAAAAATGTTTTGCATGATTATCGTCCCCTTCAGGTTTCTCTGATCAATACTGATTGCTTTCGCTCTCCAGCCGCCAAGCCTTAACCTGATTAGCAGCCTTGGCCAGCAGGCGGCAGTTTACATCATTTTCCCAGTAGATACGCTCGGTAAACGTCAGTTCTCCGTCAGCCACAAATATTTCTGCCGAACTTCTGTCGATGAAAATTTGCAGTTTCAACGGTTCGTCCGTGCGTAATACCGCAGCTCGTTCGCCATCTTGCGTGTTGCGGTTGATTACGAAACGTCCGCCGGCCTCCAAACTGAGCTGCAGGCTCTTGTCGCCATCGGTCAGCAGGAGCAGTACACCTTCTGCCTTTTCCGTAAACGTCAGTTCCAGCTCTGCCAGACGACCCAGTTTGTAGTCACGTTCAGCTTCCAGCGCGCCATCGAGCAGCACTTCCTGCCGCAACCCCGTGAGTTCCCGGATTGGTTTCTGCAGAACCCGGCCATCTTTTACCGACAGTTCACGCGGCAGTGTCAAGGCTCCGGCCCAGCCATCTTCAATTTCCGGCATGGGTGAATCCCAGGCGTTCATCCAAGCAATCATAACGCGCCGCCCGTCCGGCGTCAACATCGTTTGCGTTGCATAGAAGTCATGGCCATTGTCGATTTCCACAAAGCCATCATGCTGCAGCTTCTTATCCACAACATTGCCCAACAGATAGCCCGTCTGATTCAGGTTGCGGAAGCGGTCGCCATCGGCTTCCAGCCCTTGCGGGGACATCAGCAGGATGTCCTTGCCGTCTAAATGGAAGAAATCGGGGCATTCCCACATATAGCCTTCCGTTTCCTTGGTCTTAGCCTTGCTCAATTCCGTGGCCAGTTCCCAGTGCAGCAAATCCTTGGAGCTGTAAATCAGTGCCCGGCCAAGACCATCCAGATCCTGACTTCCTAACACCATGTAGAAGGTGTCACCTTCCTGCCAGACCTTCGGGTCACGGAAGTGTTTGGTATTGCCTGCCGGCGTTTTCAATACCGGATTAGCACCGTATTTCGTGAAATTTATGCCATCCTCACTCCAGGCCACTCTCTGGTCCTGATAGAAATCTTCCGGGTCAACAGCATTCGGTGTATGATGACCTGTATAGATAAGCCATAACTTATCGTCATAAACCACAGCACTGCCGGAGAAGCAGCCATTCTCATTTGCATCCGGTTCCAATGCTACCGGCAATGTCTCCCAGTGGATTAAATCACGGCTGCGAGCATGGCCCCAATGCATCGGTCCCCATTGGGCTTCATACGGATAATACTGATAAAATATATGATACCAACCTTTGAAAAAAGAAAAACCATTCGGGTCATTCATCCAGCCACCTGGAGTCATTAAATGATAACCCAGTCGGTATCTCTGATTTGTAATTGGTATTGGCTTTTTCATAAACATGCGCTCCCTTGTTTCATCAAGATTGTCTTGCTTTCTCTTTTTGAACCGGTTCAATGAACCGGTTCAAAAAGTATTTTAGACTTATTTGCGCCGATTGTCAATGGGTTTATAATATATTTTTTAATAATTTAATTCTGACAATTTTTACTATCGTCGCTGTTTCTCAACAGCTGGACTATCTATACTAACAGGTTTCCCCAGGCAGCAATGACGGCGGAAATACCAACGGCAGATTATCCTGTTGGCCATTTATCAAAGCAACAATCTTTTTAGCAGCAGCTTCTGCTAACGACAAAATCGGCTGTCGCACTGCCGTAAGTCTGCAAATGCCGTTCTGCGTAATATACGTGCCATCATAAGCAACTAATTTCAACTGCTCCGGCACTTTTATTCCCCGCCGCACAGCAACTTCCAGACAACTGGACACCGATATATCCGACCCCAGTATACCATCCACATCGCTGTAATCGGCAAATATTTGCTCTGCCAGCTCCAGCGATTCCTTGAACCCAAAAGCATTCCACGGCAAAGATACAATATCCGTGCGCACCCCATGAGCCTGCATGACTTCATTGAAGGCCTGATGGTATTCCCCTGCCGGTGTCTTGACCTTCTGCGAACCGGAAATCTCCACAATATGATGACAGTCATGCTGCAAAAAAGCTTGTGCCGCCAGTCTTCCCCCCAGCACATGGTCAGCGTGTACCACGGGAATATCCGGACTTAAGTAACGGTCAAAAGCAATAATCGGCTGCTTTATTCCTTCATAGATGGACGTATCCAGCGAGTGCGCCCCCATGATAATGCCATCCATATTCTGCCGCTGCAGCATATCAATAAATACATGTTCCGCATTTTCCTTTTGCCGCGTACAGCAAAGCATGGTCTTGTAGCCCAAATGATATAGGGATTCCTCTAATGCCTCCACCAGTTCAGCAAAGAACGGATGGGCTACAGTAGGTACAATAATCCCCACCGTCATCGTGCGTTTAAGCGACAAATTACGCGCCATCTCACTAGGCACATACTGCAGTTTCTTCACTGCCGCCTGTACCTTTTCCCGAATCGCCGGTGAACCGTAGTCCGCATGATTCAGCACCATGGAAACCGTTCCTACAGAAACTCCGGCTTCCTTCGCGACATCACGGATTTTAGCCAAAATTCACACCTCCTGATAAACCTACAACTGTTGAATAAAAGCCAGCGATTTCAAGGGCTTCCCCAACAAGTTTTGCAAATACGTCAAAAAAAGAGTTTCCGCCTGCATCAGCTGCGCTCCTGTTATCCTGAGTTCCGGGGGATTTTCCCAGTCATAATCCCGCAGCTCAAGGATAAACCTGCGCAAGCTGTCCGGCAAAGGCTCTGCTCCTGGTTCACGACAATCGGCGCAAAGTATGCCACCTGCACTAAAACTTATATAAGACTCCCCATCCACAGGTGCCCCACAATGCAGACAATGCTCGAAATGCAACTGCATACCGGTAAATTCGAGCAGCTGAATTACCGCCATAAGCGCCGTAACGCGGGGATTGCGCACTTCAAAGGAATCGAGGATATACAGCAGGCGGGCAAACATCTGCGGCTCAGGCTGTCCCGGCGGCAAAAATTCCCGCAAAAATTCAGCCACAAAACTGCCGTAGGCCATGACCTCCAAATCCTCGCTGAGTTTTTTATAATGCTTCTTCAGCGTACACTGCCGCACCGTGTCTACCCGTTTGCCCTCGGAGAGCTGCACCTCAATGCTCGAAAACATCTGCATACCAGCCGCCAAGGGGCTTCGCGGGCGGCGGCAGCCAAAAGCCGCGGCCTCTACAAGGCCGCGGTCATAGGTAAAGAGGGTCATCATCTTATCCGCTTCACCCCAGTTTTTGGAACCGAGCACAACAGCGGCCGTCTGATAACTGGCCATTACTTCTTCTCCTCATCTTTCGGCATATCGCTGATGCGCTTGGGCATAACAGCCCCCGCCGTCAGCATGTACTGCAGGGCCGATTCACTACTGATATCCAAATAGGTCACATCGCTTTTTTTGACAAATAGATTTGTCCCCGAAGTCATATTAAGGCTCCAGGGCACAAAAACACAGACATAGTCATCGCCGAGCTTATCCTTCAAGGTCTGGGGCACATCCGCCATGATGAATCCCAAAGCCTGTGACTGATGAAAAGGTACGAGCACAACATGGTCAAACATATTGTTGGATTCAAATACCGCCGTGGACAGATGCTTGACACTGTTATAGATAAACTTGATTACCGGAATCTTGCCCAGCAGAGTTTCCCCAATATGAATCAACCGGCGGGCCGCCCAATAAGTGGACGCCCAGCCCGTTAGATAAATGACCAGTAACACAGTGATAATCCCCATGCCGGGGAAATAAAAAGGCAGATGCTTACCTAGAATCCCTTCGGTAAAGTGCAACGTCTCCAGCACCACAAAAATGGTGATGGCCAGCGGCACAAGAATAATCAGGCCGTTGATGAAGCGGCGGGAAAAGCGCTTGGAAAAGCTTTCCTTCATCGCTCATCACCAAAACCGAAATTGCGCAGAATGCCGTCACGGTCACGCCAATCCTTCTTGACCTTTACCCAGAGGTCAAGGAATACCTTGGAGCCTAAGAGATTCTGAATATCCTGCCGCGCCAAAGCGCCGATTTCCTTGAGCATGGCGCCTTTGGCCCCAATGACAATGCCCTTCTGCGAATCGCGTTCCACATAGATGGTGGCGCGAATATAAACATCATCATTGGGACGGGTGGTCATTTCATCCACATCCACAGCAATGGCATGGGGAATTTCATCACGCGTGAGCTGCAGGGCTTTTTCGCGGATAAGCTCGGCCACAATCAAACGTTCCGGCTGGTCCGTGACCATGTCCTCCGGATAGTACTGCGGCCCTTCCGGCAGGTATTTTTTCGCTTCGGTCAGCAGGCTGTCCAGATTCATTTCCTCTTTGGCCGAAATGGGAACCACACCGGCGAACTCATACTTGGAGGTATAGTTTGAGATGATGGGCAAAGCCTGCTCCCGTTCAATCAAATCCAGCTTATTGACGACGAGAATTACCGGCCGTTTCGTTGCCTGCAGGCGCTCTAAAATATAATGTTCCCCTGGCCCCATCTTTTCCGTAGCATCCACCACAAAGAAGATGGCGTCCACTTCCCGCAGGGTGCCTTCGGCAGCTTTGACCATATACTCACCGAGTTTATGCTTGGGCTTATGAATGCCCGGTGTATCCAAAAAGACAATCTGGGCATCCGGCTGGGTCAGAATGCACAGGATACGGTTTCTAGTCGTCTGCGGCTTATCGCTCATGATGGCGATTTTCTGCCCAATCAGCGTGTTAATCAGCGTGGACTTGCCCACATTCGGTCTGCCAATAACGGCGATAAAGCCGGATTTCATCTTCTGCTCCATATATGCCTCTTTCCTCAATCTCTGCTAATCCCTAATTTATCCATAACGAAGCGCTGTTCCGCTTCCATTTCTTCCCGTTCTTCGTCTTCCATATGGTCATACCCCAAGAGGTGCAGCATGCCATGCACCGTCAAGAACGCCACTTCCCGGCGTACGCTGTGACCATAGTCAGCCGCCTGTTCTTCCGCCCGCTCCAAGGAGATAATCAAATCCCCGAGCATATTGACGGTACTGCCGCCCACAACTTCCGGTTCCTCACTTTCATTGAAGGCAAAGGAGATAACATCGGTGGGCCGGTCAACGCCGCGGTACTCGCGGTTAATCACATGAATATGCTCGTTATCGGTAAGGGTCACGCTGACTTCGCTGTCCTCTACGCCATAAAGCCGCCCCACCGTTTCGATGGCAGTGCGGATATTATCGATATATTCCTGCGGAACTTCTAGCTCCTCAGGTTCATTGCTGATGATGATTTCCATGTTACTTTTCCTGCTTCGCTTTCTCTTTTTCGGCCTTGCGCTTTTCCTCATAAGCACCATAGGCCTCGACAATCCGGGTGACTACTTCATGACGAATTACATCCAACGGTGCCAGGCGTACAATACCTACACCTTTGACATCTTCCAACACCTTAGATGCTTCCCGCAGGCCTGAGGTTACGCCACGGGGCAAATCCACCTGTCCCAAATCGCCGGTTACAACCATACGCGAGCCAAAACCCAGACGGGTCAAAAACATCTTCATCTGCTTGTCCGTGGTATTCTGCGCTTCGTCCAGAATGATAAAGGCATCTTCCAACGTCCGCCCGCGCATATACGCCAGCGGCGCAATCTCGATAAAGCCCTTCGCCATGAATTTGGTATAGGTGTCCTGACCTAAGATATCCTGCAGGGCATCATAGAGGGGCCGCAGGTAGGGGTCAACTTTATCCTGCAAATCACCGGGCAAAAAGCCCAATCGCTCCCCGGCTTCCACCGCCGGACGCGTCAGGATAATCTTGCGCACTTCACGATTTCTAAGTGCCGCTACCGCCATTACCACCGCCAAATACGTCTTGCCTGTACCAGCAGGGCCAATGCCGAAGGTAATGGAATTATGGCGAATCGTATCCAAATAACGCCGCTGTCCCAAGGTCTTGGGGCGCACATGACGCCCCCGCGCCGTAACGAGAATCGTATCGCCGAACAGGGTATGCAGGGCTTCCCC
>CADBYQ010000046.1:12271-15537 GCA_902798865.1 Pseudoselenomonas ruminantium
TGCATGGTGATGGTTGTCCCCTGACGATAGAGATAGAGAAGCTCCTCCATCACCTTGGCCGCCATCTCTACCTGCGCACCTTCGCCCAGGATTTCCATCTGGGTTCCCCGGCTGATAAACTGGCAGTCGAATTCACTGCGAAACACCTGTAAAAACTCATCGCCCTCGCCCAAAAGAGCGAAGGCTTCATGATTGTCCTGAAAAATAATTTTTTTCTCTAATGCCTGCTGCAAAAAAACTGTTCACCTCTGGTCTATTAACCTGCGATTAGCTTCGCATTATACTTTTCAATCATCTTTTCGGGTTTATAAGATTCCTTGGCCTTCCGGAGCCCTTCCTCTCCCATATCTTCCTCGCGATTGATATAGGTCATATCGCTCCATTCATGCTCGACAAAGCCCTGATTGATGGCCGGATATGCGCCGCGGATATTGGGGTCAGCCTTTTCTACATGTACTACCACAGAATCGCTGTTGAGCTGTTCGCCGAAGGTAAAGGCAATGATGCGGCCATCCAAGCAGATAGCCCCGCCCTTGAGCTGGAAGTAATCCCAATCCGCAAAAAGCTCCAGGATTGCATCCCGTTCCCAAGGGATAAACTGCGAATCCGGCATGGCCTCAATATGCGCAGCATACCATTTTTCCAGTTCAGCCCGGCAGGCAGGCAGGATTTCCGGCGTTATCTGCATATATTCCGCCTCCGGATACAGTTTCCGAAAGGCATTCAAATGATTTTTCTTGGAATGTAGCTTGCGTCCGGCAAGGGTTATCAGCTTATCTGCCAAATACACATAATCATAATTATCCCGGTCAGACTCAATTGCAAACTGCCCGGCATACGCTTCTGCCAAAAAATCCGCAAAATTCTTCTCCACACCGGTGAATCGCAGCGTTTTTCCCTGCTGTGCAAAATATGCACGCAGCTTCTCT
Source organism: Pseudoselenomonas ruminantium (assembly GCA_902798865.1). Lineage (GTDB taxonomy): Bacteria > Bacillota > Negativicutes > Selenomonadales > Selenomonadaceae > Selenomonas_A > Selenomonas_A ruminantium_L. Next base: position 13,201 of record CADBYQ010000046.1, read on the forward strand.
ACCGCCTCATTCCACTTCTCCTGCGGACAGACCGGCTGCAGCGCTTGCAATACACCATCCCACTCACAGGTCAGGTAAAGCACGCCATCTTCTTCACAAATCTGCACATGATAAGGCTTGCGCCACATAAAGAGATTCGTAAAGTTAAAATGCGAGTTTTCATAATAACCGCTGCGGTAATACTTATCTAATAAATTTTTGTCCTCTTTGGTTAACGTTTTGAAAAGAATACTACCAGCCTCCTATTGAAAATGGCTTTCTATTAAATATTATAGATGACCTGTCAATACTTGGCCGTAACTAAGTCACGCTAACTTCTTCTGGCCGCAGGTGGATTCCGCAGCCTCGACCACTTCCTCCAGGCTGCCGCCATTGGCCGCTACTACAGCCGCCCGCATGGTACCTTCCAATAGCGGGCAGTCCGCCATGCGTACTGCATCATCTTTGAGATTTTCCAACACGAGTTCCGTCGTCATAATCGCGCTGCCCATATCCATAATCACGACGGCCCCATCACGACCACAGACGAATTCTACAGCGTCGCTGATTTTTTCATAACTTGTGCCCATGATGCCGTCTTCCAGGCCTCCTGCCACGGCAATCTGCACACCATGCGCCATCATCTCAGCCATTTCTTTAATGCCTTCTGCTAATTTGGCATTATGGGATACCACAACAATCCCTACCAAAATGAATACCTCCCATCAATAGGTATGCGGTCAGCTATAAATAGACCGACCGCACACCTGTTATTTATTTAATAATCAACTGTAATAAGCTACGCCAGCTTCAAATAACTGCTGGTCTTTTTCGCCCGGCACGTTGCAGGCAACATTTTTGCCAATACGCTCCGAATGGCCCATCTTGCCGAGTACACGCCCATCCGGACTCGTAATGCCCTCAACCGCACTTACTGAACCGTTGGGGTTAAAGGGAATATACAGGGACGGATTCTCGTTGTCATCCACATACTGCGTGGCAATCTGACCACGTACCCGCATCCGGGCAAGGATTTCCTTGTCCGCCACGAAACGTCCCTCACCATGGGAAACCGCAATGGTATGAATATCGCCTACCTCTACGTTGTTGAACCAAGGCGACTGATTGGATACCACTTTGGTCTTGACCATGCAGGAAACATGCCGACCTATGTTATTATACGTCAAAGTTGGCGAACTGTCTACCAAATCACGAATTTCTCCGTATGGAACAAGTCCCAGTTTGATTAAAGCCTGGAATCCGTTGCAGATACCGAGCATCAAACCATCCCGTTTAAAGAGCAGCTTATGCACTTCTTCCTTGATGCGGGGATTGCGGAACATGGCCGCAATAAACTTGCCGGAACCGTCCGGTTCATCACCGCCGCTAAAGCCGCCCGGCAGCATGATGATGTTCGCCGCCTTAATGCCCTTGACAATGGCTTCCACCGATTCTTCAACGGCGCTCGGCGTAAGATTTCTAACCACCAGCGTTTCCGTTTCAGCACCGGCCCGCTGCCAGGCGCGTGCGGAATCGTATTCACAGTTCGTTCCGGGGAACACCGGAATAAACACCTTGGGCTTGGCAATTTTTATCTGATTCTTGATGACATTGCCCTGCTTATAAGTCATATCAATTGCCCGGTCTTTGCTGTACTGTTTAACCTGCGTGGGGAAAATCTTTTCCAGCGGCTTGGTATAAGCCGTCTCAATATCGGCAAGCATGATGACCGTATCATCGCAGACCACACTGGGACCGGCAGTCGTTTCACCGATTAACTGGAAACCTGCATTCTTTAACCGCTCATCCAACGTTTCGGACTCAGGAACCTCGAGCAGCAATGCACCATAATCAGGAACAAAGAGCCGTTCCTTCTTCATGGGCTGCGTGAACTTAAAGCCCACGCCATTGCCCAACACCATCTTGGAGACAGCTGCCGCCATGCCGCCCACGCCAATGCTCTGCGCAGCAAATACGCGGTGTTTCTCAATTAACTCCGTAACCAAAGACCAGTTTTTCCGCAGCTTGACAAAATCCGGCAAATCCTGTTCATCCTTAACCGCCGGAACAAGATAAACCTTGTTGCCAGGGTACTTGAATTCCGGTGAAACCGCATCTGCTGCTTTCATCGTCGTAACCGCAAAGGCTGCCAGCGTTGGCGGTACATGGATATCCTCGAAAGTTCCCGACATGGAATCCTTGCCGCCGATAGCCGGAATTTCCAATTCATGCTGTGCCCAAAGCGCACCTAAGAGCGCGGCAAAAGGCTTGCCCCATTTTTCTTCATCCTTGCCCAGGCTCTCAAAATATTCCTGGAAGGTCAAGCGGATTTTATCCGCCCTGCCGCCTAAGGCCACC
>CADBYQ010000047.1 GCA_902798865.1 Pseudoselenomonas ruminantium
ATACGGAATCAATCCCCAGGGCCGCCATATGTCTTGCCGCTCTGTCCGTATGCCATAGGCGGTGCGTCTCCATAGTCGGCAGGCCGTCAAACAGCGGTCCCCGCTGTTTTCCCTGACTGGGTACAAAGGCACCGACTTTAATCCCTGCCTGATGGAGCATTTTCGTCTTGCGCCGCAGGATATCCTCGCTGATGCCTGTTCCCCTGCGCGGATAGAAATTGTGCAGGGCATCCACATGGGAAAAATCTGTGCCTGCCGCCTGCAAATCAGCCAGTATCTTTTCGGTAATGGTGCTGGCATTTAATTGCAGGCAAATACCTAAATCGTTATGACTAAGCTCAGCTATCTGCTCCGCTGAGTAGCCGTAATCCAAACGCAGGGTGGTAATGCCGAGTTTTTGAAACGCAGCCAGGTCAAATTCCGGCATATCCAACATCGAAAGCGTCCGCGGCGAGATATCGGAAATAATCTCCATATCGTACCTGCGTGCCGCAGCCAAAATTTCGGCCAGTTCCCGCTTTAGTACATTCGTATTCGTTTCGGGAATATGCAGGGAGGTAAATACCCGGCGAATTCCACACGCAGCCGCTGCCGACAGCAGCTGTAAATTTTCTCCGAGCGTATTATCCAGCCCCGGATAAAGGGATATTCCGTTTTCCATCAGGACACTCCCCTCTGTTTTAACGCCTGCGCCAAATGACCATCGGCTGCGGCAAGCGCCGCCTGCCCTGCTTCATAACCAGCCCCGGTCAGATGCAGAAAAATCGCCAGTTTAGCATTACCTCTCGCCTCTGCAAGTGCTGCTATGCTTTCTTCGCGGCTGCAGCCCGTGGCTTCCATAACGATATTCTTTGCGCGCTCCTCCAACTTTTTGTTGGAAGTTTTGACATCCACCATCAGATTGCCATAGACCTTGCCGAGTTTAATCATCGTGCCTGTGGAGAGCATATTGAGCACAAGTTTTTGCGCCGTACCTGCTTTCATGCGTGTAGAGCCCGTCACCACCTCAGCCCCCGTCACCGGCAGCAAGGCAATGTCTGCCCATTCGGCAATCGCGGCATTGGCTGAGCACGCCAGCGCAATCGTTGCCGCACCGAGCTTATGGGCATATTGCAAACCGCCAATCACATAGGGCGTACGGCCGGAGGCGGCAATGCCCACCAGCACATCAGTGCTGCCAAAGCCCCGCTCCTCTAAATCCTTACGAGCAAGTTCGCCATTATCCTCGGCGCCTTCCTGTGCCTTGAAGATGGCCGGCGTGCCGCCGGCGATAACCCCCTGCACGAGCTCAAAGTCCACCCCATAGGTTGGCGGACATTCCGAAGCGTCCAGAATCCCTAGCCGCCCGGAAGTTCCCGCACCCAGGTAAAAGAGCCGCCCACCCTTAGTCAGCCTGTCGGTGATAACATCCACCGCCTGCGCGATTTCCGGCAGAATTTTTTCGACCGCCAAGGCGACCTTTTTATCTTCCTCGTTGATAATCCGCAGCATTTCTACCGTGGGCAGTTCATCAATATGGGCGCTTGCAGGATTGCGGCGCTCGGTACTTATCTTTTGCAAATCCAACATGGAAAAATTACGACTCCTTTTCTTCCACTGGGTCATCAAAACCCAGCAAATACGTGGCAATAAAGCCTGCGATATAGGCGATTACTACGCCCAACAGATAAATGGGGATATTGTTGGTCGTTCCCGCCAGCGGCAGGCCGGAAATCCCCATGGCCGATGCACCGACCATAAAATGTGCCTGCACCGCACCGCCAAAGGCACCGCCAATACAAGCCCCGATAAAGGGACGACCCAAGGGCAGGGTAACGCCATAAATCAACGGCTCGCCCACGCCCATCAGGCCTACCGGCAGAGCCGAGGCCACGGTTTTCTTCAGGAATTTATTCTTGCTCTTTACATAGACCGCAATAGCCGCACCGACCTGACCGGCACCGGCCATAGCCAGAATCGGCAGGAGAATCGTCACGCCAAACTGGGAAATCAAATCGGCATGAATCGGCGTCAATGCCTGATGAATGCCCATCATGACCATCGGCAGCCACATACCGCCCAGAACAAAGCCCACAGCTGCACCGCCAGAACCTACGGCGCCCGTAGCCGCCGCACCAATCGCCGAGGAGATTGCCCCCCCCAAAGGCTGCAGGACAAAAATCGCCGCAACACCTGCGAGCAGGAAAGTCAACAGCGGAGTCAGGAACAAATCAAAAACCGTGGGAATCAGTTTGTGCAAGCGCTTTTCCAGCCATGCTGCCAAAAAAGCCACCAAAATCACAGCGATAACACCGCCGCGGCCGGGAACGAGCTTACTCCCGTCAAACACCACATTCGCCAGCCCCGGATGACTGATTAGAGCCGCCAGTGCCCCGCCTAAAATCGGCGTGCCGCCAAAAACCTTAGCTGCATTATAGCCCACGAAAAGATTCATGCCCCAGAACACGGCATTGCCCGCAACGGCCAATAGCTGCCATGTCGGTGAGGCTGTAATCCCTGGCCAGATTTTAGCTGATACGCCGAGTATCCCCGTGAGCAGGCCGCAGGCGATAAAGGCCGGAATCAGCGGAATAAAGATGCCGGCAATCTTTTTGAGCAGCAGTTTGCCCGGTGTAGCATTTTTCTCCCGAATCTGTTGATGGAGTTCCTTGCCGTCACCAATCTTGGGCTTAGCCTTGGTATTTTCCAGCAGTTCATTGACCACTGACGTCACCTGCGTGGCCGTTCCGGGACCTAGAATAATCTGCAGTTCTTCCTCGGTGTCGTGGATTCCCATAACCCCCGGCACCTGCTTGACTGCCTCCAGCAGTTTCTCGTCTTTTTCCTTTAACTGCACCCTGAGTCTTGTCATGCAGTTATAGGCCTGCAGGATATTCTCCCGGCCACCTAATACGTCATAAAGCTTTTTCCCCAGTTCGTCCATTTTCATTTCTTACACTCCCCTTAAAATCTATCCGGCCAGCACTTGCGCAGATAATCCCCCATGCGCTTTTCCTGACCATTTTCGCTTGGCTGATAGTAATGAGCATTTTGTATTTCCTTGGGCAGGTAGGCCTGTTCGGTAAAATGCCCCGGATAATCATGCGGATAGATATACGCCGTGCCATGCCCCAGTTTTGCCGCCCCCTTGTAATGCGCATCCCGCAAATGAGCAGGCACTGCGCCGCAATTCTTACTGCGCACATCCTGCAGTGCGGCATCAATGCCCATATAGGCGGCATTGCTCTTAGGCGCAGATGCAATATAGGTCACGGCCTGCCCTAAGATGATCCGCGCCTCCGGCATGCCCACAAACTGTACGGCATTGGCCGCATTCATGGCCACCACGAGCGCCATGGGGTCAGCATTGCCCACATCTTCGGACGCGCATATCACCACACGGCGAGCGATGAATTTCACATCTTCCCCTGCCGCGAGCATACGCGCCAGATAATGCAGCGCCGCATCCGGGTCGCTGCCCCGCATGCTCTTGATAAAGGCCGACACCGTATCGTAATGGTTATCACCGGTCTTATCGTAACGCTGTACCCTTTGGCCAAGAATCTCCTGCACCATATCCAGCGTAATCTCACCACCGGTAAGCGGCAGCATGGACGCCGTTCCCTCCAGGATGTTCAGCGCCATGCGGGCATCACCGCCCGCCATCTGCGCCATAGCGAGGATTACTTCATCACTTATGGTTATCGACTGGCCCCCCAGTCCTCTTTCCTTGTCCGTTAGTGCCTGTCGCAGAATCTTCACGAGCTGTCCATCCGTCAGTTGATAGAGCCGCACAATCCGCACCCGCGAAAGCAGAGCATGATTGACCTCAAAGAACGGATTTTCCGTCGTCGCGCCAATGAGTATCAGCCGCCCGTCCTCCACATAAGGCAGAAGCACATCCTGCTGACTCTTGTTAAAGCGATGGATTTCGTCAATAAACACAATCGTGCGCTTTTGGTAAAATTTCCGCGCATCGTCAGCTTCCTTCACAATCTGCCGGATATCACCAATACCTGCCGCCACCGCATTGAGCTTCTTGAATTCACTGCCAGTCATGCTGGCAATCATCTGCGCAAGTGTGGTCTTGCCAGTACCGGGCGGGCCATAGAAAATCATGGAGGATATCTGGTCTTTTTCCATCATCTGCCGCAGAAAACGACCGCCGCCCACAGCCTCCTGCTGTCCTACGAATTCATTGAAATTGCGTGGCCGCATGCGCTGAGCCAGGGGCGCAAACCGCGTGGCACTGCCACTGCCGGTACTGCTTTGATTTTGCGCGGCCGCCGCAAATAAATCCATTTCCTCAGCCATCTTATTCTCCTTTGCCCGTGGAGCCAAAGCCTCCCTGGCGTTCCGCCCCGGCTCCGGCCTGGTCATTATCTGCTGTCAAATAGCTCAAAAAAATACCCTGCGCGACCCGCTCGCCTTTATGAATAACAAACTCATTCTTGCCCATATTGACCAAAGCCACCATAATATGCCCCTCGTTGCCGGGATTGTTGTAATAATCCGCATCAATAATGCCCACACTGTTGGCCAGCATCAGCTGATGCTTGACCGCCATACTGGAACGGATATTCAGCGTCAGCACCTCGCCCGCCTGCATATAGGCCTTGAGCCCTGTGGGCACCAGCACCATGCCGCCAGCAGGAATCACGCAATCCGCCGCTGCCTCGATATCATAACCGGCGCTGGCCCCCGTCTGCCGCTGGGGCAGGTGAACATCCTTATCCTGCCAGTCACTTATCACTTCAAAACCACGTAATTTCATAGGAACTCCTTATCATAGCAAAAGAGGAGCCATTTCCATCAAGACCATGGCCCCTCTGTAAAACATCTATTCCTATTATAACGCCGTTCTTCCCGTTTTACCACAGGCAAAACTTATCCTGCACTCACATAACTTCGCTCGTCTGCGGGGATATCTTCCCAACGCAGAACATTCACTTCACAGCCATGCGCAATGCCCCAGGCTGCCGCAATTCCTGCGGCCTCCCCCATGCTCATGCAGGTGGGCTGGATGCGGAAGGATGCTTGGGCGGCGAAGCTGCCGCTGGCACAGCGTCCCACCACCAACAGGTTGGACATTTCGTTTGTCACCAACGCACGGTAGGGAATTTCGTAATACTCTCCCTTTTTCAGCTTATCAAAGAAATCCAATTTCACATCGTGAATGTCAATGGGGTATGCCGTCCGGCAAACAGCATCATTAAAACGATGTGCTTTTAGGTAATCATTTGCTTCCATGTAGTACTTCCCGCGTATCCGCCATGACTCCCGCACACCAACCATACTTGCCTCACGGCTGATATATGCCTTTTCAAAGCCGGGAATGTTCTTGATAAAGAAGCCAGCCAGACGTCGCATCATCTTCCGGCCGAAAGTCACCGCCCTGCTGTAAGAAACGGCCTCTGTGGAACTAAAGCTCAGTGCCGGCATCTCCGGGCAGTTCATGGACAATACGGTGGGTTTGCCGGTAATCGTAAAGGCTTGGATGTACACAATATCATCCTCGGTCAGTTCGCCCCTGGCAACACCATCCTGAAAGAATTGTTCATTATTTTTCCACTTCCAAAATTGCAGAAATGGACGGCCTTTCTTCCGCAGAGCGTCTTCTGCCAATTTATCAAAAGGCCCCTTCTCTTTCACACCCTTTATGATGAATTGATGATAGAGCCTGTCCATATCAATACCGCCCATTTCAAACCGCAGGCTCATGGGCTGGTTGTGACCGGTCTTTTCTGAGCCCTTTTCCACGGGAACGCCTGCAAACCGTGAAAGCAGCGCATCTCCAGTACCATCGATGAACACCCGGGCCTGTATTTTGGCCAGTCCTTCAATGGTCTGAACCACAGCGGCGATAATTCTGCCGCCATCGGTCAACACTCCCACCAGAACAGTGTTATAAAGAATATTGACACCTGCCTCCTCACACATTTCATCGTAGACATAAGAAAGATATTCTGGCACATATTGTCCCCTGCCGCCACCATAATAGGTATCCGTATCTACGCCAAGAAGCGGTGGCACTCCCTGTTTTTCCATGCGCTTGTTCAAATCTGTGATGTAGGGCGTATCACTGTCATCGCAGTAAGTAGGCATGCAGGGGAAAACACAGCCTTGAGTGGCCAGCCCCCCGAGTGAAATACCACGCTCCACCAGAACCACTTTTGAGCCTCGGCGTGCAGCCGTAACAGCAGCTGCTGTCCCCGCAGCGCCGCCTCCCACCACACAAACATCCGCAGCAAACAAAACCGGAAGGCCTTCGCCGCTCATTCCCATTTGACCGGCTGCGGCTTCACCGCTATGAGCCTCTGTTCCCACCAGCATTCCCATTGTCCCCACACCCATAAGTTTCATGAAATCACGGCGGGAAATAGTAATAGAAAATGATTTTTCCATAAGTACCTCCGTCATGTCTTGTAAAAATAAGGAACTGCTGCATAAATACGAAATCATACGCAACAGCTCCTGCCATTTTACCGTTATTTTACTTGTGCTGCCATTTCCTGCATCAGCCAGTCATGAATCGCTTTGTTATCGGCCTTGCCATCAGCGGTATTCTCGTCCAGATATATGGCCTTGAAATAACTGGGCAGCTGTTCGTTGATCAGCTGAATTACCCAGGCACCTTTGTTCTCACCGATACCGTAAATGGCATCTTTATTGACAGCATAGTTCTGGCGCACATCCTTCAGCAGTGAGCGCATAATCTCCATGCCTTCGGTATTAGAAAGCCGTCCGACACGCTGTTCAAAATCCTTTGTCGACTGCACGGTCAGAACGATTGCATACTGCTGTTTGCGCTCTAATTCATCCACCCATGCACCAACGCCGTCCGGCTGCTTCAGCAAAGCCCTGCCATCCGTTTCCCCGTTCACATCATTGACGACAATAATCAAGGGATAGCTCTTACCGGCATCATACCAGCGCGGCAGGCAAATCTGATAGTCCAGTTTTGACTGAATGAGTTCCGAGCTGACAAAACGCTGCGAGGCCAGCTTTTTATCCTCACTCGAATCCTGACCGGGTCTGGCTGTCTGCACTGCTCCCTGCGAAGCCTGACGAACCTCCTCCGCATGCGCCATAGCTCCAAAGCCGACACTAAAGCCCATCGCCGCAATAACTGCCGCCGTCACCAGTTTTTTCTTCTGCATGCTAATAACCTCCTTACTGATAAGCAAAAATCAACCATATGGGTACACTTCGCCATATGAACTTTAATCCCTGCCTATTTCACAGAAATTTCTATATTTTTGGTAAAAATTCCGATACCCTTTATTTTTCACTTTGCCTTAGCGGCCAAATCACCTTTAATCTGATTGTAAATGAGGATGGTAAATATCCCCGTGCCACCGATTACATTGCCCAAACCTGTTGGCAGCAGAAACCGGAAAAAGTATTCCATAAAGTCAGCCTCGCCTGCGATGACCTCATAGGCCATTTCGCATGACCCTACCACCACATGAGCAAACTCTCCCAACGCGATGAAGTAGATGAAAAACGTAATGGCAAAAAAGCGGAAGTACCGCGTACCGGGCGAAAGCCATACCAAAGCCGCGATAATTATTCCGGCAGGGATTCCCTTGATAATATTGTCCAGCGCATTGAGTCTCGTCACATGTTCCGCCAAATCATGCAAAGCAACCGCCACCTCGGGCGAAACCGCATTGGGAAGGGACAGGAAAAGTGCTGCCAGCGTGGTGCCGAGAATGTTAAACACAAACACCGTTGTCCAAAGCCTTATCACATACCAAAGCCTTTTCCAGGAAAATTCCTCCAGCACGGGAATGATTGTCGTGATGGGATTTTCCGTAAACAGCTGCATCCGTCCCAAAATCACAATCAAGAAGCCCACGGTATAGCCGAGACTCGATATCAATGGTTCCCATGAATATTCCGCCATATACATACGGAAACAGGCACGGAACAGAAAAGAGAAAGAAACAAACACACCGGCAGCCAAAGCCGAAAAAGCCAATGCCCGGAAAGAACGTGACATTTCTTCCTCGCCTTCCTCACGAATAATATGAAATATGACCTTTGGCTGCAAAGGCGCATTTTCCTTCAGCATATTTTTTTCCATCTTGGGCAATGCTCGCACAAAATCCTCCCATGTTTTTTCCGTTTTTGCCGGTTCCCCTTTGTTATTTACCATAAATTTCCCCTTCCGAACATAGATGCTAAGTCTGTATAACACTTTATATTTGCTTTAGTTCTATGCAAATTGCCGGATTCCTGCAAATTGTTTTTTTGAATCTTGTGTATTTTTACTTCATCTCCGCTGCTAAGAAAACAAAAATGCGTTGCCAATATTCCTCCCCGGCTTCTTTCATTGCATCCCCATGACCTGCGCCTACCACTACGAATTTTTCTTTTTTGGCGTTGCAGGCGGCAAACAATTCCTCCATCATCGCTGGTGGAACCAAAGTGTCGGCATCCCCATGAATAAACAGGACGGGAACTTTTATACGCGGCATCACCTGCAGCGGTGCGGCAGCAGACACTTTGGCGCCGGTCTTAAAACCGCTGACCACATCTACGCAGGGCATGATGGGAAACTCCGGCAGGCCAAAAATAACCCCTAACTGATTGGCAAACATCTCATAGGCGCTGGTATAGCCGCAGTCCTCGATAACCGCTACCAGTCCTGGCATATCCTCTCTGGCTGCGGCCAGCAGAACCGTGGCGGCCCCCATGGACACGCCATGCAGCACGATTTCTGCCTCTGGGTCGTATGCTTTGATTTGCGCGGCCCAACGCGCCACTTCTTCGCTCTCTTTTACCCCCATGGTAATGTACTGGCCTTCGGTCGCTCCGGAGGCACAGAGGTCAGGCGTTAGCACCTGATAGCCCCTTGCCAGATAAGCCTCGGCATAATCTCTGGCATAACGCTGGTCCCGGCCATAACCATGCACGAGAATGGCCCAGCGCTTCCCCGGTTTTTCCGGAAAAAAGTGGGTTGCTGCCAGATTCCTGCCATCTGCGGAGACATTATGCCACGGTTCACTTTTGGCCTTGGGCAGCGCAGGCACTTCCCTGGTCTTGTCGTGAATGCTCACACAGGCGGCGGGTGGTGCCAAGGGGTCCGTATCATTGCCGCGCTTCAGCGCATAGTCCACAAAATAAGCCCCGATGGCATATCCCACAGCCAGAATAGTGATTGCCAGACTCAGGAAAATAATCCTTTTCTTCTTGCTCATGTCAATGCAGTCCCCCAATATATTTCCTGCAAAAAGCCCCCTTGGTCATAACGAACAAGGGGGTGCTGTTTCTTATGGAATCAGCCTTCTTCTTTTTCACTCATAAAGTTGACGGCTTTGGCTGGCGTAATGGTGGAGATGGCGTGCTTGTACACCATCTGCTGTTTGCCCATCACATCCAGCACCACCGTAAAATTATCAAAGCCTTTTACATTGCCTTTAATCTGAAAACCATTGACCAAATGAATGGTCACGCCGATATTTTCCTTACGCACCTGATTGAGGAACGTATCCTGTAAATTGATTGCTTTTGCTGGCATATAATCCCCTCCATGTCATTGCGATATATATCTTAATTCGCCAAATCCCGGAAAAATCCTGCTAAATCCTGCGAAACGCTCTGCAAAAGGCGCGTCCCATCCAGTTCATCTGCCATATACCAATGAATATAGGGCATCTTGCGGAACCAGGTCAGCTGGCGTTTGGCAAAACGGCGGGTGCTTTTCTGAATCAGGTCGACTGCTTCGGCCTTGCTCATTTCCCCGGCAAGATACGCCGCGGTTTCCTTGTAGCCAATGCCCTGCATGGCCTGCATTTCCCGCATTACACCACCTGCGAGCAGCTTTCGCACTTCATCTTCCAAGCCTGCTGCAAACATCAGCTCCACCCGTTGATTGATTCGCTGATAGAGTCCCTGCCGTTCACGGTTCAGGCCGATAACATAAACATCATAGCATAAATCGCCCTCGCCGTATTCCTTCTGGCGGGAAATCTGCTCCCCGCCAAAATGCGCTACCTCCAGCGCCCGAATCACCCGGCGCAGATTGTTGGCATGAATCTCTGACGCCGCTTCCGGGTTTACCTGCGCGAGAAGGTCATGGACGTATTCCTTGCCCTTTTCTTCCGCCAAGGCCGTCATTTCCTGCCGGTATTCGCTGTGGTCAGCGGTTTCGTTAAATTCATAACCTTCCAGCAGTGCCTTGATGTATAGACCCGTGCCGCCGGCAATAATGGGAATCCGGCCCCGTTTGTTGATGTCTGTAATCAGCCGCCGCGCCTCGGCCACAAAATCCGTCACATTGAAATTTTCCCAAGGTTCCAGATTGTCCACCAGATGATGGACAATCCCCTGCCGCTCCGCTGCCGTAGGCTTGGCCGAACCGATATCAAAGCCCTTGTAAAAGAGCATGGAATCACCGGAAATAATCTCGGTATTTAATTTTTGTGCCAGTTCAATGGATAAATCGGTTTTGCCCACCGCCGTTGGCCCTAAGATAACAATTAATTTTTCCTTACCACTCATGCCTGCATTTCCCAAGTGCCACCGGGCTCAACAATATGCACTTCTGCCCGGCTCATGGCCTCAGTAATCTCCTTGTAATGGCGCACATCCTGATTGATGATGGGCCATGTATTGTAATGCACCGGAATCACATGGCGGGCATTTAAGAGCTGTGCCGCCATTGCCGCATCCTCAAGGCCCATGGTGTAATTATCGCCCACGGGCAGGATGGCGTAATCCAAATCGTCCTTCTTGCCAATCAGCTGCATATCCGAGAACAATGCCGTATCCCCGGCAAAGTAAATCTTCAAGCCGCCCATATAAATGACATAACCGCAGGCAATACCGCCCGGCACGCCGCTGCTGTGCTGCGCCAATGTCATGCGCACCTTGCCAAAAGGCAGCGTCAGCGAGCCGCCCAAATTCATGGGATGCTGCTTGAGCCCCGGCACCCGCGCTTCACATACGCCCAGGACCTCTGGTATCCCCACCAGTCCGGCTCCTGTGCGGTCAGCAATCTCCGGCGCATCGCCCAGATGGTCCCCGTGGGCATGCGTAATCAGAATAAAATCGGCCTCCACGTCTTCGACCTTCACCGTGGCCTTGGGATTGCCCGTCAAAAAGGGGTCACACAGCACCTTGTACTGCCCATCGTCCAATAGGAAACAAGCATGTCCATAATAAGTAAACTTAACCATCGTCAGCTCTCCCTTCAGAATAATTTGCCCGCTAACCATTACCATGTTATGCTATATTTATCATTATAACACAAATTCGAGGTAATGTTTATGCATAACTCTGCTGCACAGGGCATCGCCCTGCCCCAACTGACCATCTACGGAGAAAATTACACGGACACGCCCTGGCTGCTGATTACCGGTGGCCGCGCCCCTGCCGCCAGCTGGCTCTCTAAGCTTCCCCCCACCGAAAAAACCTACGCCGCTGACCATGGCCTTGACACATGCCGCAAACATAATATAATTCCTGACCATATCTTAGGCGACGGTGACAGTGCCACCCCCGACACCTGGAACTGGGGCAAAAGCCTCGGCGTCCCCGTAGAGGAATTTCCCACCGCAAAAGACCTCACCGACACCCAGCTGGCCCTGGAAAAAATGCAAAAAGCCCCCGCCATCATCATCACGGGAGCCTTTGGCGGCCGCTTCGACCACCTGTACAGTCTGCTGTTTTCCTGCGCCCATCAAAAAACGCCCTGTCTGCTGAGTGACGAGCAGGAAACGGTGCTTTTTGTAAAGGACAACGAAGAAGCCACGCTTCATTTCCATCAGCATCCGCATGCCATTTCCCTGCTCCCCTTCACAGCCGCCTGCACCGGTGTAAATATCAACAACGTCCGCTGGCCGCTTGCTGGCGCTTCCTTAACCCAAACCTTTCCCAACGCCGTCAGCAACGAACTGCTGCCTGACCAATCAAAACTGACCGTCAGCATCAAACAAGGAATCCTAGGCATTTACTGCCATTGGCAATAAGCACGGTTTCGCTAAACAAGGCGGCAGGCGGGGAGGGGATGGCTTTCGTCTGCTTAGACAGGCTTGTCAAACGCTGCCGAAAGCCATCCCCTCCCCGCCCGCCTTACTTCGTACCTTTATCACTACAATGTAAAGCACCAATACAGTATGCAATAAGCCGTGTGGGCT
>CADBYQ010000048.1 GCA_902798865.1 Pseudoselenomonas ruminantium
TTATTGCCGTAGAAAATTCTACTGACGATACCATTTCGGCAGTTTTAGGGCCAATGCCGTTAATCTCCTGCAACATTTCCTGTGGAGACGGTTCCTCTGCAAGTTTTTGCAGTAGATTATCGAGGCTGCCAAATTCATCAGCCAGAATCTTGCCCACGTCTGTGCCAATCCCCGGCAGACACAAAGCTTTAATAAAGCGAGGCAGTTCTACATTGCGGCTGGCAGCCTGAATACTGCCATAGAGTTTTTCCGCAGATTTTTCGGCAAAGCCTTCCAACGCCATCAGCATTTCCCGGGTAAACGCAAACATAATGGTATATGCAGGACGTTCCTCAGGATGATTTTCCTTCCAGTACGCCACCATCTTGCGGGCTGTTTCAATGGATAAGCCGTCAATATTCAGCACATCCTTGCCGCCCACAAAGGCAATATCCTGTGCGATGCGCTCATCACAGGCAGGGTTGTTGCAGAACTGCTGACCGTTGACTTCCTCCAACGGCTCTCCACAGGATGGACAAACCGCCAGTGTGATTTCTTCCGTTCCCGGTTCCAAAACGCGGGTAATCTGGGGAATGATTTCGTTGGCCTTGTGAATTTCCACCGTAGCGCCAATGGTAAGCCCAAGTTCCTTAATCATGGCCGCATTATGGAGTGACGCCCGCGTAACCGTAGCCCCATCTATTTCCACAGGGTCTACAATAGCTACCGGCGTAGCCTTGCGTCGGCCCATCTGCCAGATGACGTCCCGCACCACGGTGACGAACTTCTCAGATAAGGCTTTATACGCAAAACCATTGCGGGGATGATGGGCAGTGAACCCGTACTTTTCCAAACTGTTTTCCTGACCGCTCTTGATGACAATGCCATCAATGGGCACAGCATTTTCCGTCTTTAGCTTCTCGTAATAGTCTTCAATTTCCATTAAAGCCGTTTCCGGCGCTTTCAGCTGCACCATATCCGTAGCCGTAAACGCCGTTTCCCGGCTGATAATGTCTTTGGCCGCCAGCGGCGTAATGTCCTCACCGGGAATCTCATAGCAGACATAACTCAAATAATCCACAAACGGGCTGCGCTCCTTGCGGCGCAGAATCCCGGCCGCCGCATTGCGCATATTCTTCATCGGCTCATTGCCTTCAGCCGTCAGCACCTCATTCATCTTCGTAAAGTTTTCCGGTGTAATATACACTTCGCCACGAATGGCAAAACCACTGTTATTAACACCTTTACCTTCATACTTGCTGATAAAGTTCGGCAAGACCTCACCAATCCGCCCGCCCAAACCGCGGGTGACAAACCGGCAGGAGCCATCTGCATTGGGATAAGCCACCACCGTAAGTCCGTCAAACTTCGGCTGCATGATAACCGGCCAGAGTTCTTCAACTTTCTTAGCTAAGTCTTCTTCACTGTCCACACCTTTTGTCCACTTACTCAGCGAAGTAACCGGATTAGGATGATTGAACTTATCAAAATCACCTGCAGCCGAACCGGGAACATAGTTCAAATCCTCGACACCATATTTGTTGATATATTCCCTGCGCAGGGCATCATATTCCTCATCGGCAAGCGTAGGGTCGTCTAATTCGTAGTATTCGCGGTCAGCCTTTTTTATGGCTGCTAAGTGTTCTTCGCGTGTTAAGTTATGAGACATTGTATCACCTTCTTGATTGGATATTTTTCCACCTCATCCGTCAGCCTTACAGCATAAAAATTGATAATACGCCATAAGGCCGCTGCAGGGGGATGACTTTCCGCAGCGTTTGACAAGCCTGTCTAAGCGAAGGAAAGTTATCCCCACGCGCCGGGCGCCTTTACACATCGCTGTTATCTATTGAAGCTGTAAATCAAACCTTACTAATCGGCGCATACTTCTGCATTAATCCTTTAACGCCCTGTCCCGGGAACGCAATTTTGAGCTCGACTTCTTCCCCTTCGCCCTTAACAGATACGACAGTACCGACGCCCCATTTCCCATGCTGGGCCTTATCGCCGACCTTCCACTTAACGGAAGTATCCGGGCGGATTACGCCGGTCTTAGGCTGGACACTTGCGCCGCGTTTCTGCATGGAGTTCATGACTTCGAGCGCCGACTTTGCCTTATCGGAGAAGTTTGCCCCGCTGCCCATCTGGCTGGCAGACGGACGGAACGTCATGGTGCCGCTGCGCTGCTGAGCGCCATAATGGTTGGCATTAGCAAAACCATAGGCATTGACACGCGGCACGAGTCGTTCCGTGTATTCCTCAGGGATTTCGTCCAGGAAGCGAGATGGCGTGGACATACTGGTCTTGCCGTAAATCGTGCGCTGATGGGCACAGGTCAGATAGAGCTTGCGTTGGGCGCGGGTAATGCCAACATAGCAGGTGCGCCGCTCCTCCTCGATTTCGTTATCGTCCATCAACGTGCGGGAATGCGGGAACAAACCTTCCTCCATGCCCACCATGAACACCGTGGGGAACTCCAAGCCCTTGGCCGAATGCAGGGTCATCAGCGTAATGCGGTCATCTTCCATCTCCGCATTGTCGATATCCGATACCAGTGACAAGGTAGACAGGAAGTTTTCCAGATTGGGATTGTCCTCCGTCTTTTGGAAGTCGCGTGCCACACCTACGAATTCTTTGAGGTTTTCGATGCGGCTTTCGTTCTCCGGCTTCTTTTCCTCCTGCAATTCCCGCAGGTAACCGGATTCTTCAAGCACCTTCTCAATCAGGTCATCAATGCGCATATTGGACTGATAGCCCATAAACTGGAAGATAAACGTGGAGAACAGTTCCAAGGGTTTCTTGATTCTGGCCGTAATGCCGGGAATCTGGCTCAAGGTTTCTTCACTCGAAATCACGTCAAAGAGGGTCAGACCGTTATTCTCGGCAAAGTCAGCCAGTTTGGCAACGGTCGTAGCTCCTAAGCCGCGCTTAGGTACATTGATGATGCGCAATAGGCTTACGGTATCCAGCGGATTGTAAATCACCCGCAGATAGGCCAGAATGTCCTTGATTTCCTTGCGGTCATAGAATTTCAGGCCACCGACCATCGTATAGGGAATGCCGCGGCGCATAAAGGTTTCTTCGACCACGCGGGACTGGGCATTCGTACGATAAAGTACCGCCATATCACCATAGGAAGCGTTGAAGATGGTCTTTTGTTTCATCACCGTTGTGGCGATAAATTCCGCCTCATCACGTTCATCCCGCGCTTCATAAATCGTGAGCTTTTCGCCCGTAGCATTTTCCGTCCAAAGTTCTTTCTTTTTGCGGTTGATATTGTGCTCAATCACCGCATTAGCTGCCGCCAGAATGTTTTTGGTTGAACGGTAGTTCTGCTCCAGCTTGATGGTGCGGGCTTCGGGATAATCTTCCTCAAAGTCCATGATATTGCGGATATCCGCACCGCGCCAGCCGTAGATGGACTGGTCCGCATCGCCCACGACACAGAGATTGTGATGCTTAGCTGCCAAAATTTTGGTCAGCTGATACTGGGCGCCGTTGGTATCCTGATACTCGTCCACCAGAATGTACTTGAAGCGATTCTGATACTTGACGCGGATTTCCTCATGTTCTTCGAGCAGAAGCACCGACACCATCAGCAAATCGTCAAAGTCCATGGCGTTGTTGGTACGCAATTTCTTGGCATAGAGCGCATAGACCTCAGCCACCTTCTGCTGGAAGAAATTATCCGCATCGCGAGCCATTGCCTTGGGGCCCATCAACTGGTTTTTGGCATTGGAAATGGCATTCTGAATAGAACTGGGCGCATACTGCTTCGGGTCAAGATTAAGTTCCTTCAAGCAGTCCTTGATAACCACCTGACTATCGCTGCTGTCGTAAATGACAAAATTACGCTTATACATGCCCGTAGCTTCCACTTCCCGCCGCAGGAATCTCGCACAGAAAGAATGGAAGGTGGAAAGCCATACATCTTTTGCTCCTTCGCCAATCATCCGGTCGACACGTTCCCGCATTTCCGTAGCGGCCTTGTTGGTAAAGGTGATGGCCAGAATACTCCAGGGTGATACGCCTTTTGCCAAGAGATTTGCCACCTTGCAGGTCAGCACCTTGGTTTTACCCGAACCGGCACCGGCCATGATGAGAAGTGGCCCATCTGTATGTTCAACCGCCTGTTTTTGGGCGGGATTCAATCCTGCAAAAATATCCAAAATAACCTCCAAAAATATCACACTTACTTACATCAAAGACAGAAAGCCCGCCCCCCAACTGCGTTGAGGGACGGTGCTTCTATCCTAAAATCACATTACTGCTTATTTGCTAATGCACTTAACCGCTTCGGAAAGGGGCGGGATAATCTGCTTTTTGCGGCTCATGACGCCCGGCAGGTATACATGCGTACCGCTGGCATCCTTCTTAAAGGCTTCGCCGATAAGGGTCTTGGGCGAACCGGCATAGAGCAGGTACGTTGCTTCTTCGAGAATATCCGTAACCATGACGAGACTCATATCAAAGCCGTCATGCTCGCAGATTTTCGTCATAGCTTCGATAAGCTGCGGTTCAAGGTCCATAACTTCCTTGGTATCCATTACGGAAATCTGGCTGACGATAATGCGATAATCGCCAATCTGGAACTCCTTGAGGTCGTTCTTGGCAATTTCCGCGGGCGTCATATCGCCGATACCGGAACCAGCTTTGAGCATTTCCATACCGTATTCGTTGATGTCTACGCCAGCGATTTCTGCCAAACGCTGTGCCGTTTTCTTATCGTATTCCGTGCAAGTCGGGGACTTAAAGAGCACCGTATCGGAAATGATAGCGGAAAGCAGGAGACCTGCGATAGATGCCGGAATGTCGATATCCTTCTGCCAGTGCATATTGGCCACGATGGTTGCCGTGCAACCTACGGGTTCAGCATGCGTGAAAATCGGTTCGCTGGTCTGAATGCCGCCCAGACGATGATGGTCAACGATTTCCACAATCTTGGCTTCTTCGATACCTTCAACAGCCTGACCGCGTTCATTGTGGTCAACGAGGATTACCTGTTCACGTTCCGGAACCATCAGGTTGTCGCGGCTGACAACGCCAACGAGCTTGCCATTTTCCACTACCGGATAATTGCGATAGTTGGTTTCATCCATCGTGCCCTTGATATCGGAGAGCATATCGAGGGGCTTGAAGCAAACCGGATTTTCGTGCATGATGCGGCGGATAGGTACGCACTGATTAATCAGGCGGGCAACCGTATACGTGTCATACGGCGTGGAGAGCACGAACATGCCCTTGGCTTCCGCAGCTTCAATCACATCAGCGGATACACGGCCATCGCCCGTAACCACGAGGCAGGAAATGCCCTGATTTACAATGTCGATAAGGGTTTCATCGTGGCGGTCGCCGACAAGCACCACATCATTTTCTTCGATGATGTTCTTAATCATGCTGATGGAACCTGCGGCAATGCGTACGTTGCCTTTGATGAAGTCGCCTTCTTCGCCGGATACCAGCACCTTGCTGTCCGTAGCGGCGATGACATCACGATAACGAACCCGCATATCCGCGAGGTTCTGCATGCCCAATTCCTGGAAATAACGCTTAGCCAGGTCAGACACCGTCACGATGCCGACCATAACGCCCTTGCTGTCCGTAACAGGCACAGAGCGCAAATCATGTTCGCGCATAACCTCGCCCAGACGGCGCAGCGTGTCATGCTGACGTACGACAATTTTGCTGTCCAGCATAACGTCCTTTACACGTGGATACAAATCCGTAAGCAGCAACGGCTTTTCCACCTTGAAATGCTCCAAGGCATAGCGGGTTTCTGCATTTACTTTACCAGCCCGGGCGGGAACAACATTTTCCCCCAAAGCCTGTTTCAAATGCGCGTAGCCAATCGCTGAACAAATGGAATCCGTATCCGGATTACGATGACCAATCGTGTAAATAGGTTTTGCGCTCTTCATAAAGAAAAATTCCTCCTCATATAAAAGCGGCTTTAGCCGCCTGTCTGCTAAAATCATGCCCGTCAACTTTGATGCTGTCA
This sequence comes from Pseudoselenomonas ruminantium, assembly GCA_902798865.1. Lineage (GTDB taxonomy): Bacteria > Bacillota > Negativicutes > Selenomonadales > Selenomonadaceae > Selenomonas_A > Selenomonas_A ruminantium_L. The sequence goes on from CADBYQ010000048.1 coordinate 5,978, forward strand.
CCATGACGTTCACCGGTGCTGCGCGCCTGCGCGCGCTCGGCAAATTTTTGTGGGTTTTCCTCGCGTTTTATGGAAACCTCCGGTGGTGCGGTGATGCCAAACTTGATTTTTCCTCCGCTGACTTTGACGACATTTACGATAATGTTGTCGCCAATCATTATTTCCTCATTTGCTTTTCGCGTGAGTACCAGCAAGATCGCACTCCCCCTTTATTCCGTCACTGTCCATGATACCACAAATGCAGGGGGGATTTCAAACGAAAATACGTATTTACATAAAGAAAATAGCCCCCATATGGAGGCTATACGAAAAATCATTCCATTACCTGGTACTCACCATCGAGAATTTCCGTTTCGCTGAAGAAAATGTGAATTTCCCGTTCGGCGCTTTCGGGGCTGTCTGATGCATGTACCGCATTGCGACGGCCATTAGTCGCATAGAGCTTGCGGATTGTCCCTTCAGCAGCCTCTGCCGGATTGGTCTTGCCATGCAGCTCACGAATGCGGGCAATGGCATTTTCCCCTTCCAGTACAAGCGCAATCAGAGGCGCAGACGTCATAAAGCCCACCAAATCTCCGTAATACGGACGACCGATATGCTCTGCATAATGAATGGATGCCAGCCGCTCGTCCATCTTTAAGAGCTTCATGCCGACAATGCGGAAGCCCTCCTGCTCATAGCGCTTAATGATATCACCGCTGTAATGCAGGGCAAATGCGTCCGGCTTAATCAGTACCAAAGTCTTTTCCATGTTTCCTGTATCTCCTTGCTCATTTATCTTTTATTTTGTCCAGTTCTTCCTGATAGATGGCTGCAACCTTCTGATAGTTTTCCCCGGATGCCTTCAATGCTTCGATTTCATCTTCCCGCAGAGCACGGATAAGCTCCGCCGGATTGCCGTAAACCAATGAATTGGAAGGAATCTTTTTCTGCTGCGTCAGTTTGGTGCCAGCGCCAATAACCACATTATCGCCAATCTCGGTATGGCCTAAAATTATTGAGCCCATGCCAATAAGACAGTTGCTGCCGATTTTTCTGGCATGCACCACGGCATTGTGACCTATAATGACATTATCGCCTATCTCTGTCGGTTCATCCAACATCACATGCAGGGTGCTGTTATCCTGAATATCACAATTCTTGCCGATGGTCACTTTCTGGAAGTCGCCGCGCACTACGGCATTAAACCAGATTCTGCTGCCTTCGCCGATTTCCACATCGCCTACTACCGTAGCCGAAGGAGCCATGAATACATCTTTACCTATGGTTGGTGTTTTCCCCTGATAAGAAAGAATAGTGCTCATCATTATCGCCTCCTGGTTTTAATCGGAAAACTATTGCTCTGTCTTATTATAACGTTTTTTGTGAAATTTTGCAACAATACAAAAGAGCACCGAAGTGCTCTTTTGTTTATGAATGTGAAATTAGCCCAGGATAACCAGGGATTCATGCGCTTTAACGCTCTGGCCGGCAGCCACGTTGAAGCTCTTAACAACGCCGTCAGCATCTGCGGCGATTTCGTTCTGCATCTTCATGGCTTCGAGAATCAGCAGCGTTTCGCCAGCTTTCACAGCCTGGCCTTCAGCAGCTACGAGCTTCACAATTTTGCCCGGCATCGGAGCGTCGATGGAATGTTCACCAGCGCCTGCAGCAACAGCAGCCTTCTTCGGTGCAGCGGGAGCTGCCGGAGCCGGTGCAGGAGCTGCTTTCGGAGCAGCCGGTGCAGCCTTTGGAGCTGCAACAGCGGATTTTACTTCTTCAACTTCGACTTCATAAGCCGTACCGTTAACGGTGATATTGAACTTTTTCATTAATTATTCCCCCATCAAAGATTCATGAACCAAGGCTTAGAACGGACGAGCCAGGCCGCCACGAGCGGACAATGCCCATACATCACTGCGCTTAATGCGCACAGCTACAACCTTGTTACCCATCATCATCTGGACAGCAGCGGTAATTGCTGCTACCACTTCTGGCGAAGCGCCATTTGCTTCAGTTTTCATGGTAAAAGACCTCCGAAAGATTAAAGCGGAATGCACCCGTGTTTCTTAGCCGGGCCAACTTCACGTTTGCTGGCCAGAGCATTCAGTGCCGTAATGATGTACGGACGGGTTTCCTTCGGCTCGATAACCATATCGACATAGCCGCGTTCAGCAGCAACGTACGGCGTAGCGAAATTTTCCACATATTCTGCCGTCTTGGCATCCTTGTCCGGATCCTTGCGGAAGATGATGTTTGCGGCACCAGCCGGGCCCATAACTGCAATTTCCGAAGTTGGCCAAGCCATAACCTGGTCAGCGCCGAGTTCGCGGCAGCACATAGCGATATAAGAACCGCCATAAGCCTTACGGGTAATAACCGTAACCTTTGGAACCGTTGCTTCACTGTATGCATAGAGCATCTTAGCACCATGACGGATGATACCGTTATGTTCCTGGTCAACGCCCGGCAGGAAGCCCGGTACGTCAACGAGGTTAACCAGAGGAATGTTGAAGGCATCGCAGAAGCGGATGAAGCGAGCGGATTTATCCGAAGCATCTACATCCAGGCAGCCTGCCATAACGTTCGGCTGGTTGGCAATAATACCAACGCTGCGACCATCGAAACGGGCGAAGCAGCAGATGATGTTGGTCGCAAAGTGCTCATGCACTTCGTAGAATTCACCGTTATCGACGATGGAACGGATAACATCCTTCATATCATACGGTGCATTCGGGTTATCCGGGATAACCGTATTCAGGCTTTCATCCTGACGATCCGGGTCATCACCAGTCTCTACGATTGGCGCATCTTCCATATTGTTGCTCGGCAGGAAGGACAGCAGGTAACGAATCTGCTTAATGCAGTCGTCTTCGTCTTCAGCTGCAAAGTGCGCTACACCACTGCGGGTGTTGTGGGTCATTGCACCGCCGAGAGCTTCAGCCGTTACTTCTTCTGCCGTAACGGATTTGATAACGGCCGGGCCCGTGATGAACATCTGACTCGTGTTCTTTACCATGTAGATAAAGTCCGTGATAGCTGGGCTGTAAACAGCACCACCAGCGCAGGGGCCCATGATTACGGAAATCTGCGGGATATCGCCGGAAGCTGCCGTATTACGGAAGAAGATGCCGCCGTAACCAGACAGAGCGTCTACGGCTTCCTGAATACGCGCGCCGCCGGAATCGTTGATACCGATGCAGGGAGCGCCCATCTTCATGGCCAGATCCATAACCTTCCAAATTTTATGAGCATGCTTTTCACCCAGGGAACCGCCTTCAACGGTGAAGTCCTGTGCATAAGCATAAACCAGACGGCCGTCAACCGTACCGTAACCAGTTACTACACCTTCGCCGGGCAGTTCTTTCTTCTCCTGACCGAAGTTGGTGCAACGATGTTTCATAAACATATCCAGCTCAACGAATGTACCTTCATCGAACAGTTTTGCGATACGTTCACGAGCTGTCTGCTTGCCTTTTTCATGCTGTTTGGCAATACGAGCTTCGCCGCCGCCCTGCATGATATGTTCTTTTTTGGCATGCATTAAATCAATTTTTTCCTGAACAGTAGCCATTATAGACCTCCTCATATAATTAGCTTTTGTGTTCTACGCTATATATTTTGCACTATTTGCCGGGAAATTGCAAGTTTTTATTACCTAGTGATAAATAATTTCGGTAAATGTTGCAATTAATCACGCTGACAAAGTTCGAGCAGAACACCATGGGAGGCTTTCGGATGAACGAAGGCAATCTTGGCACCGCCAGCACCTTTGCGCGGCTTTTCGTCAATCAGGCGCACGCCTTTTTCCTTGAGGTCAGCCAGAGCTGCTTCGAGGTTATCCACACGCAGGGCGATGTGCTGAATGCCACCGCGGCCGCCGTTCTTTTCGATGAACTTGGCAATCGGGGAATCATCAGCCGTCGCAGCTAAGAGTTCAATTTCACTGCCGTTCGGCGTCGGGAAGAAGCCCGTGGTTACTTTCTGTTCTTCAACGGTTTCTTCACCATTGTTCGGCAGACCGAGCATATCGCCCCAGAAGGAGCCAACTTCTTTCAGGTCACCAACAGCAATACCAATATGGTCTACACCTAATACCTTAAACATAATGCATAACCTCCCAAAATATGTAAATTATTTTTTCAACATCTCATCCATCAGACCGCCTACTACGGTATAGGGGTCCGTATCATGGGCACGGATTTTTTCCACATATTCATCTAAACGGCCGCTGTCCACAATCTGTCCTTTGACAAAATTGTTGATGCCGCTGTTCAGGATATCGAGCATTTCATCACGGGTGCGCTTCGTGCGGCGGCGAGTCAATTCCCCATTGCCTTCGATATACGCCCTGTGCTTTTCCACTGTGCCGATTAAGTCCTCAATGCCCTCATTCTGGCTGGCAATCACCTTGGTAATCGGCGGGCGCCAGTCCGTCATAAAGCTGTCCAAATCCAACATCATATTGATTTCCCGCACCAGCTTGTCTGCCCCATCGAGGTCAGACTTGTTGATGCAGTACAAATCACCGATTTCGAGGATACCTGCTTTAATCGCCTGAATATCATCGCCCATACCGGGGATAAGCACCACCATGGTGGTATCAGCGGCTTTGACGATGTCTACTTCCGACTGACCTACGCCGACCGTCTCAACGATAATGATGTCCTTTCCAAAAGCATCCATAGCCTTTACGGCATCAGCAGTCTTGTGGGAAAGTCCCCCCAAGCTGCCACGGGTGCCCATACTGCGGATAAAGACTCCTGCGTCAAGTGTCAGTTCATTCATGCGGATACGGTCGCCAAGGATAGCACCACCAGTAAACGGGCTGGTCGGGTCTACTGCTACAATGCCTACGGTCTTGCCCTGTGCCCGATAGGCACGGGTAATCTTATCCGTAAGCGTACTCTTGCCGGCGCCCGGTGGCCCGGTAATGCCCAAAACATAAGCATGGCCGGTATGCGGATAGATTTCCTTCATGATTTCCGTGGCTTCGGGATATTCGTTTTCAATGGCTGTAATCGCCTTGGATAACGCCAGACGATTGCCCTTGAGTAATTCTTTTGCTATATCCATAAGGTCACCACCTCTCGGTAGTTTTGTTTGGCAAGAAAATAGTGTCAGGAAGGAAAGCCCTTCTTATGCAGCTTCCCCCTCCTAACACTAGATATGCTTAATTTATTAGAGCTTTACATTTTCCTTGATGAAGTTGACCACATCGCTGGTCGGCGTGCCCGGCGTAAATACCTCAGCAACACCAGCCTCTTTGAGCGCCGGAATGTCGCCATCGGGGATAACGCCGCCGCCGATAATCAGGGTATCGGTCATGCCGTTGCCGCGTACCAGGTCAACCACTTTCGGGAAGAGATGGCCATGTGCACCAGAGAGGATGCTCATGGCAACAACATTAACGTCTTCCTGCAGGGCAGCTTCGGCAATCTGTTCCGGAGTCTGGCGCAGGCCCGTATAGATAACTTCAAAACCAGCATCGCGCAGAGCGCGGGCAACTACTTTCGCACCACGGTCATGTCCATCAAGACCCGGTTTAGCAACAAGAACTCTGATTTTCTTTTCCATTTTGTATTCCTCCAAGCAAAAAGCTAAACGCTGTTAATTACAGGCTGACATGTGCCTCATATTCACCGAAGACTTCACGCATCACATTGCAAATTTCACCGAGCGTTGCATAGGTCTTAACAGCGGCGAGAATATGCGGCATGAGGTTTTCGTTTTCGTCCTGGCAGGCTTTCTTGAGGTCAGCCAGAGCTGCTTTAACAGCCTCGTTGTCGCGTTTTTCCTTCATGGCATTGACTTTGGCCTTCTGGCGTTCGCCAACAGCTTCGTCAACCTTCAGGAGGTCTTTTGGAGGTTCTTCATTTTCCATCTGGAACTTGTTGACACCAACGATGGTGCGGGCACCGGATTCAACATCCATCTGCCATTTATAAGCGGAATCCTGAATTTCTTTCTGGATATAGCCTTTTTCGATAGCCGCTACGGCACCGCCCATATCATCAATCTTCTTGATGTAATCCCATGCTTCGGCTTCAATCTTGTCCGTCATAGCTTCTACATAGTAGGAACCAGCCAGCGGGTCGATAACATCAGCCAAGCCGCTTTCGTAAGCGACAATCTGCTGCGTACGCAGAGCAATCGTAACGGATT
>CADBYQ010000049.1 GCA_902798865.1 Pseudoselenomonas ruminantium
TGCCGTTTGTGGGCCAGTCCTCACTGCGTTCGGACAGTCGTTCCACGGCGAAAAGCATCACCACCTCCGCCCTAAGCGATGTCCGTATAAGACGGCATTTTCGCGGTGACAAGCAGCAAGTACATCGATGTTCTTGTGACGGGAGTAACGATTTCTTGCCGCTTGCATAGGTCGTAGCTTGGGGCGAACGGGGAGTGCTTTTTCTGTCAGGAGCGACTGCCTGAACGAAGTGAAGGCCGGCCCCTGAGGGAAGCAGCTAAGCAAATACGCTGAAAACAGCGCCGTTGGCCTGCCCGGCGCGGGTAACTGGACAGCTATTTTTTTCCGAAGGGGTCGTTTAGCGGGAAACAGAAAAAGTACTCCCCGTTCGCCCCTGACTACGTATGAACAAAATACCTTTAGCACGAATTGAACTCCCCGGCAAACTGCAATAAATTAATTTTCAATTAAAAATCATTCTCTTAGCAGGGATTTCCCCCTCCATAGCGAAAAATAATACCTATCAAAACTTTTTTGCATAACCCTATTAATCATTGACGAATTTCACCGATATATAGCAAAAGAGCTAAACGGTGAGAAAGGAGGAAGGACAATGATTTGCAAGAAATGTGGCTGTATAATTGAAGAAGGTGTCAAAGAATGTACCTTCTGCGGCGAACCGGCAGAAGCCGGACAGGAAGATATAATGACCCGTTTTGTGGGTGATGATGGGGCAAGGCAGATTTTGGAATCCATGCCCCAGCTGATTGCCCTGCAGCATCTCGAGGATGTGCCGCCGGAGAAAGAACGCATGCTCTCCGAGCTGCATCGCCTGCAGGCCTACTTTGCCCATATCCGTGGCAAATATGCGACACTGGGTGATTTGTGGCTGATGCGTTCCCAGAGCGCGGAACCGCAGCTCAGCAACTACACGCTTGGCGGCGGGATTGCGACCTTGTTCTTCTATTTGATTCTCACCGGCTTTTTCCCGAGCGTGTCCTGGACATTTTTCTTCGTCGTCTGGCTCGGCGTGACCAGTGTTTCCTACGTGCAGGCGGGCAAGGCCCATGAGCGGCGCAAGGCCAAACTCGAGGCCGATATCCGCGGCATCGAAAATGAAATGCGGACGTTTTACAATCAGGCAGAACATTGTTTCCTGCCCTTTGACTACACCGACCCCAAGATTATCCGTGAACTCATCGACGGTGTACAGAGCGGCACCGTAACCTCCTTCCGTGAAGTCAATTTGCAAGGATAAATGACCGCCATCCCCAAGGGATTTGGGACTTTAGCCCCGTTTTCCCTTGGGGATGGCTATGTTATAATTTATAATGAAAAAATGATTGGCAAAACGATTACACAGGGGGAATTCTATGTCATTATTTGCACTTTGCCTGCTTATGGTCTGCCCGGTGCTGCTGCTTTTGGTGGCCGTCCGTTATTTCCGTCTGCGCAACTACAGGCTGGTGGCAGTTTTTATCCTGCTGGCCTTGTCCGTGGGCTTTATCGGCGGCTTTAAGGGCTATGGGGAGATGGACAGCCGCACGAAAAGCAGCACGGCCTCGACCTTTGACCGCGACCAGCGGGAGAATATGACCCAGCGTTACCAGCAGGCTGTGGCCATCCTTTCCCAGTTGAACTTTAACCATCCCGACCGGGAAAAAACAGAAGAAGCGGTGCACCTGCTGCAGGATTTCCGCGATGAAAAAATGGTGGAAAACCTAGACGGTGCCTGCCCCGATGCCGCCATGCTGCTCGCCTATGCCGAGGCCATGGACCAGGTGGCAAGCTACCGGGGCCGCATGACGAATCAGGATGTACACGCCGACCGGAAGCTCTTATCCATCGTGCAGGATATGCCCGCGGGCTATCAGGGGAAACTGGCCGAAAAAATCGTGCCCTTCCAGCGGCTCATCATTGCCATGAATGACGAGGCGGAGAAAGAGGTGAAACTGGACAAGGAAAATGCGCAAAAACATGCGGAAAATCTTTCTCAGGGAAAATATGGAGGAATTCGGCCCGGTGATGGCGAAGATAATATAACAGCCGCTTTTGGCAAGCCTGCCCGCGTAAGTGAAACGAGCGAAGGAGGGCAGACCTTGAAGCAGTATGTCTTCAACCATAACGGCAAGAGTATTTATGTTTACACAAAGGACGGTATCGTGACCGATGTGTCCATGTAGAATTTTTATGAGGTGATTTAGATGAAAAAGAAGATTGCAGCTTTGGTTTTGGGTGCCCTGTTAAGTGTTTCGGCAGCAGCGATGGCCGCTACGCCGGATGCTGAAATGATGTCTACGCAGCAGGAAAAGGCAGCAGCCTGGGTGGAAACCATGCTGGTGAAGAATGACCCTGCCGCTTCGCTCAAACTGATGAGCGCTGAAGCACAGAAGGAAATCGATGCGAAGAAGGCAACGGCCATCCATCAGGATATGGACAAAAATCTGGGCAAGTATAAGGGCGGCCGTTTTGTGGGGTGGACCCGCTTTGACCAGGCTGACCAGATGATGTACCTGCTGTCCTTTGAAAAAGAACCGGTGGTGCGCTGCGTATTCCTGTTCGACAAAAAGGGCAACCTTCAGAACTTCGCCCTTTCGCCGGTGAAACAGACCGAAGAGAAAAAAGACGTGAAAAAGAAATGAGCATGAGACATGATTGTTGACAGCCATATCCATACGGCGTTTTCCGCCGATTCCGAGATGCAGGCGGCAGAGGCCCTGGCTGCTGCCGCAAGGCAGGGCATAGGCCTGGTCTTTACGGAGCATTTGGATGCGGATTATACCAGCAAGGAAGGCAAGGTCTTTGCCTTTGACCCGCAGGCTTACTGGCAGAAATACAGCCAGCTGCAGGGCGACAACCTGCATTTGGGCGTGGAAATCGGCATGCGGGAGAGCACCCGCGAATTCAGCGAGGACTTTTCCCGGCAGGTGCCCTTTGATTTCATCCTCTGCTCGCAGCATATGGTGGACGATTTGGATATCTACTATCCCGACTATTATGAAGGGAAGGACAAGCAGGAGGCCTATCACCGCTATTTCGTGCAGATGGCCGAAAACATCAAGGCACACAGTTTTGCCCATGCCTTGGGGCATATCGACTATATCTGCCGCTATGCACCCTATGATGATGCGGATATCCATTATGCCGAATTTGCCGATGAAATTGATGCGGTGCTCCGAAATGTTCTTGCCTGTGATGTGGTTATGGAAATCAACACGCGCAGGTTAGGGGCCAAAGAGGCGCTGGACAGTCTCGTGCCCATCTACCGGCGCTATCGGGAACTGGGCGGCCGCTTTGTGACCTTGGGTTCCGATGCCCATACGCCGGAGGCGGTGGGGGCGCACCTTAGGCTTTCCTATGACTTTGCCGAGAGCTTAAAGCTCACGCCAGTCACCTTCAGCCGTCAGCAGATGGTGACTTGTTCGAAATAATTCGTGAATCTCCTTGTATTATGGCACTTAACGTGCTATCATATATAGGAGATTCTATTTTTTGATAGGAGGGCTAAATGATGAAGCACATCAAGACGGTCAACAAACCATCCATGCAGAAGACCCTGAAAACTGGTGGCTGCGGCGAATGCCAGGCATCCTGCCAGTCCGCGTGCAAGACTTCCTGCACGGTAGGCAATCAGGTTTGCGAAAAGTAAGCGATTGGCTTATATTACGGGCCTTCCCTCAGGGAGGGCCTTTTGTGTTTGCGAAAGTTAGGAGTTGCAATGAAAGCGAAGATTCATAAATTTGTGCAGAACGGCACCTATATCCTGCTCGACATCAACAGCGGTGCTGTGCACGTTATCGATAAAATGATTTACGACATCATGGATACCTTCACGGGCGAAAATGATGATGAGGTGATTGCCGCCTGGGAAAACACCTATAAAAAAGACGATTTGATTGAAGCACTCGACGAGCTGCATGCGTTGATGGACGAGGGCGAGCTCTTTGCCCCCGATATCGACGTGCCGCCGACCTTCAAGCAGAAGGGTCTCGTTAAATCCCTGTGCCTGATGATTGCCCAGGACTGCAACCTGCGCTGCAAATACTGCTTCGGCGATGGCGGCAGCTACGGTCAGGAACGCGCCATCATGAGCCCCGAAACCGGCATGAAAGCTGTTGATTTCTTAATCAAGAGCAGCGGCCCGCGCAAGCATCTTGAAATGGACTTCTTCGGCGGCGAACCCCTCATCAACATGAAGACCGTCAAGGCCGTGACCGAATACGCCCGCAAGCGCGAACAGGAAACGGGCAAGAAGTTCAAGCTGACGCTGACGACCAACGGCCTCTTATTAAATGATGAAAACATTAAATGGCTTAACGACAACGACTTCTCCCTCGTGCTGTCCCTCGACGGCCGTAAGGAAGTCCACGATGCCATGCGTCCGGATGTGGGCGGCAATGGTTCCTACGATAGAGCCATCAAGAACTTCCACAAGTGCCTTGACTCCCGTAAGGGCGGCGATTGGGATTACCGCGGCGTCTACACCTACCTGCGCGGCACCTACACGAAGAACAACATGGACTTCACGAAAGACGTGCTCTCCATGAATGATGAAGGCTTCGATATCCTCTCGATGGAACCGGTGGTCCTGAAGGACAGCCCGCTGGGCTTTACCGAGGAAGACCTGCCCCGTATCAGCGAAGAATACGACAAGCTCACCGATGCCTATATGAAACGCCATCACGAGGGCAAAGGCTTCTTCTTCTTCCATTTCAATATGGACCTCTCCAACGGCCCCTGCGTGGCCAAGCGCCTCTCGGGCTGCGGTGCCGGACACGAATACTTCGCTGTTGCCGAAAATGGCGACCTCTATCCCTGCCATCAGTTCGTGGGCCGCGAAGGCTACCGCTTAGGCTCCTTAGATGAAGGTGTAACGGACACGAAGCTGCCCGCGTACTTCCGTGAAAGCCATGTGCTCAACAAGGAAAAATGCCGCGACTGCTGGTCCCGTTTCTTCTGCTCCGGCGGCTGCCATGCCAACGCCGACCTGTTCCACGGCGATATCCGCAAGCCTTACGAAGTCGGCTGCGAAATCCAGAAGAAGCGCCTCGAGTGCGCCATCTACGTGCAGGCCATGCTCGAATTGGAAAAATTCGAAAAAGAAGACGAAACGGCGTAAAAGGTATAAACAATATTTATCGCAAATAACATGCGGTGACAAGGATAAAAACTTGTCACCGCTTATTTGTATACAACTAATCGTATTGTTTTTCAGTATTTATCGCGATTTTGTCCGAATAGAATGCATGTATCTATTTAGGTATGAATTTTTTGAAAAAAATCTCCGCGATTCATTGAATAATTGCTGTAATTTATGATAAAAAGATTGACATTTGCGGGGGAGTTATTGTATTATAGTCTCTGTAAGAACTGAAACTTCTAAAAAATTTAGGGGGTATTTTTCAAATGGCAGTAAAAGTTGCTATCAATGGTTTTGGCCGTATTGGCCGTCTCGCTTTCCGTCAGATGTTCGATGCAGAGGGTTATGAAGTAGTTGCAATCAACGACCTCACGAGCCCGAAAATGCTCGCACACCTGCTCAAGTATGATTCCACGCAGGGTAAGTACAAGTACGCTGACAAGGTAGAGGCTGGCGAAGACAGCATCACCGTTAACGGCAAGGAAATCAAAATCTACGCTGAAAAGGATGCAAAAGACATTCCTTGGGGCAAGCATGATGTAGACGTAGTTCTCGAATGCACTGGTTTCTACACTTCCAAAGAAAAAGCTTCTGCACATCTGGCTGCAGGCGCTAAGAAAGTTGTTATCTCCGCTCCGGCTGGTAACGACCTCCCGACTATCGTATACAACGTTAACCATGAAACCCTGACGAAGGAAGACAAGGTTATCTCCGCTGCATCCTGCACGACGAACTGCCTTGCTCCGATGGCTAAGGCTCTGAACGACCTGGCTCCGATTCAGTCCGGTATCATGTGCACGATCCACGCTTACACTGGCGACCAGATGACTCTGGATGGCCCGCAGCGTAAAGGCGACCTCCGTCGCAGCCGTGCAGCAGCTTGCAACATCGTTCCGAACTCCACGGGTGCTGCTAAAGCTATCGGCCTCGTAATTCCTGAACTGAAGGGCAAACTGATCGGTGCTGCACAGCGCGTTCCGACCCCGACTGGTTCCACGACGATCCTCAACGCTGTTGTTAAGGGCGACGTTACGGTTGAACAGATCAACGCTCAGATGAAGAAGGAAGCTACGGAATCCTTCGGTTACAACGAAGAAGAAATCGTATCCAGCGATATCGTTGGCATGCGTTTCGGTTCCCTGTTCGATGCTACGCAGACGATGGTTAACCCCGTTGAAGGTGGCACGCAGGTACAGGTTGTATCCTGGTACGACAACGAAAACAGCTACACGAGCCAGATGGTTCGCACGATCAAATACTTCGCTGAACTCGGCTAATTATTTGACTGTAGCATAACTTCATAATACGAAGATCGATTGAGGTCCGGCCTGGCAAACTTGGGCCGGGCCTCAATTTATTATTTTTGGAGGTTTACATAATGGATAAGAAAACCCTGAAAGATATTGACGTCAAGGGCAAAAAAGTATTTGTCCGCGTTGACTATAACGTTCCGTTCGATGAAAATCAGAACATCACCAACGACACCCGTATGGTTCGCACGCTGCCGACCATCAACTACCTGCTCGATAACGGCGCTGCTGTTATCCTGGCTTGCCACATCGGCCGTCCGACCGAAGCTCGTGAGCCGCAGTTCTCCACGAAGCACCTCGTTGCACATCTGTCCGAACTCCTCGGCAAAGATGTAAAATGGGCTTCTGACTGCGTAGGCGAAGTTGCGGAAAAAGCTGCTGCTGACCTCCAGCCGGGCGAAGTTCTGCTGCTCGAAAACCTCCGTTATCACAAGGCTGAAAAGAAGAACGACCCCGAATTTGCAAAACAGCTGGCTAGCCTCGCTGACGTTGCTGTTGACGATGCTTTCGGTGTATCCCACCGCGGCCATGCTTCCAACGCTGGTATCGCTCAGTACGTGGAAGTTGTTGCCGGTTTCCTGATGGAAAAAGAAATCAACTACATCGGCAAGACTCTGGAAGCTCCGCAGCATCCGTTCGTTGCCATCATCGGCGGCGCTAAGGTTTCCGATAAAATCGGCGTAATCAGCAACATGATTGAAAAAGTCGACAAGATCATCATCGGCGGCGGCATGGCTCATACCTTCGATGCAGCTAAAGGCCTGCCCATCGGTGATTCCCTCTGCGAACCGGACAAGTATGACCTGGCTCGTGACCTGCTCAAGAAAGCAGAAGAAAAGGGCGTAGAAGTAATCCTGCCGGTTGACCTCGTTATCGCCGACAAATTCGCTGCTGATGCCAACACCCAGACCGTTGACGTGGACAAAGTTCCCGATGGCTGGCAGGCACTCGATTCCGGCGTAAAGACTTCCGAAAAATACGTTGAAGCCCTCAAAGGCGCTAAAACGGTTGTTTGGAACGGTCCTATGGGCGTATTCGAATTCGACGCATTCGCTAAAGGCACCCTGGCTGTGGCTGAAGCTGTTGCTAAAGCAACGGACGAAGGCGCTATCTCCATCGTTGGCGGTGGTGACTCCGTAGCAGCCCTCAAGAAGACTGGCCTCACCGACAAGATTTCTCACGTTTCCACCGGTGGCGGTGCAACGCTGGAATTCCTCGAAGGCAAAGAAATGCCGGGCGTAGCTGCTATTGCTGATAAATAATTCAATTAAAACGATTTGGGAGGCTATAAATAATGGCTAGAACTCCGATTATTGCCGGTAACTGGAAAATGAACAACACGATTAAGGAAGGCGTTGAGCTCGTAAAGGCTCTGGCTCCTCTCGTTAAGGACGCTACGGTAGACGTTGTGGTTTGCCCGACGGCTACGGCTCTTTCCTCCGTTTGTGAAGCGGTAAAAGGCACCAACATCCACGTTGGCGCACAGAACGTACATTGGGAAGCAAAAGGCGCTTTCACGGGCGAAATCTCCACGGGTATGCTCAACGAAATCGGCGTAGATTACGTTGTCCTCGGCCACAGCGAACGCCGTGACTACTTCGGTGAAACGGACGAAGGCGTAAACAAGCGCGCTCGTGCTGCTTTTGCTGCTGGCATCACCCCGATCATCTGCTGCGGTGAAAGCCTCGAAATCCGTGAAGCTGGCACGTACATCGACCATGTAGTTGCTCAGATTAACGCTGCTCTCGAAGGCTTTGCAGCTGACGAAGTAGCTAAACTCGTTATCGCTTACGAACCGATCTGGGCTATCGGCACGGGCAAGACGGCTACCTTTGACCAGGCTGAAGAAGTCTGCAAAGCTATCCGTGAAGCTGTTGCCAAGAAATTCGACCAGACGGCAGCTGACGCTATCCGCATCCAGTACGGCGGCAGCGTAAAACCCGCTACGATCAAAGACCTCATGCAGCAGCCGAACGTTGACGGTGCTCTCGTAGGCGGCGCATCGCTTAAGGCTGAAGACTTCAGCGCTATCGTTAACTTCTAATCTGTGTTTCTTAGAAGGAGCATATAAAAAACATGGCAACTCTTAAAAATGCACCGGTGGCCCTCATCATCATGGATGGCTGCGGCCTCGGTGATAAAACCGACAAGAACAACGCTGTACAGGTAGCTAACACTCCCGTACTCGACGGCCTTCTTGCCAATTACAAGACCAGCCAGCTGCAGGCTTCCGGCGAATTCGTCGGCCTGCCTGACGGTCAGATGGGCAACTCCGAAGTTGGTCATACCAACATCGGTGCCGGCCGCATCATCTATCAGCAGCTGACCCGCATCACCCGTGACATCAAGAACGGCGACTTTTTCAAGAATGAAGCTCTCCTTTCCATCGTCAACGGCGTGAAAGAAAAGAACGGCGCCCTGCACCTCATGGGCCTCGTTTCCCCGGGCGGCGTGCACAGCCATCAGGAGCACCTCTATGCGCTGCTCGAAATGGCCAAGAAAAATGACATCAAGGAAGTCTATGTACATGCCTTCCTCGATGGCCGTGATGTACCGCCCCAGAGCGCACAGCCTTTCCTCGAAGAACTCGAAGCAAAGTGCAAAGAAATCGGCGCCGGCTGCATTGCAACCGTCAGCGGCCGTTACTACGCTATGGACCGCGACAACCGTTGGGAACGCGTAGTCAAGGCTTATGAAGCCATCACCCATGCGGAAGGCGTAAGCGCTGATTCCGCAGTAGCCGGCCTCAAGGCAAGCTATGACAATGACGTAAACGACGAATTCGTTGTGCCGTTCGTCGTCAAAGGCTACGAAGGCATGAAGAATGGCGACGGCGCTATCTTCTTCAACTTCCGTCCGGACCGTGCCCGTCAGCTCACGCATTCCTTCGTGGATGAAAGCTTCGACGGCTTCGAACGCGACGAAGACCTGAAGATTCCGTTCGCTACCTTCTCCCAGTACGAAGACGGCATGAACGCTCTCGTAGCATTCCCGCCGGAATCCATCAACAACACGCTGGGCGAAATCATCCAGAACAAGGGCATGACCCAACTGCGCATCGCTGAAACCGAGAAGTACGCTCATGTAACGTTCTTCTTCAACGGCGGCGTAGAAGAACCCTACAAGGGTGAAGACCGCATCCTCGTTCCGTCCCCGAAGGTTGCAACCTACGACCTCCAGCCGGAAATGAGCGCTGTGGAAGTTACGGATAAAGTTGTAGACGCCATCAAATCCGGCAAATACGACTTCATCATCCTCAACTATGCAAACTGCGACATGGTTGGTCATACCGGCGTATTCCCGGCTGTAATCAAGGCTGTGGAAACGGTAGACACCTGTGTGGGCCGTTTCGTAGACGCCATCCGCGAAGTTGGCGGCGAGGTCTGCATCACCGCTGACCACGGCAACGCCGACAAGATGATGGACTACGAAAACGACCAGCCCTTCACCAAACACACCACCAATCCGGTACCGTTCATCGTGGTATCCGACCGCGTTAAGTCCGTTAAGGACGGCGCCCTCTGCGATATCGCACCGACTCTCCTCACGCTGGCAGGCGTAGAGATTCCGGCCGAAATGACGGGCAAGAACCTGGTGGAACTCTAATCAGCAGGACAGAGGCAAGCTCCCTTGAGCAAGGGCGCGTAAGCGCGGGATGCCGGTGGCATCCCCGGGGAGCAGGTTCAGCGATATGATCGGTGGGCCTCTCCATGCTAGCCCTCTTATGTTCTCCTGCTTTGGGGCAAGGTCTCTAGTGTTATATTTTAGAAAAAGAGAGGAATACGAACAATGATTGCTTATTCACAAAAAGTGGAAGACATGGCATGCGTAGCCCAGGAAGTACACCATGGTGCTGCTCCCATTCCTGAAGAAGGCAAATGGGTAAAATCCAAGAACGTACAGGACATCAGCGGCCTGACGCACGGCATTGGCTGGTGCGCTCCGCAGCAGGGTGCCTGCAAACTGACGCTGAACGTTAAGGACGGCATCATCCAGGAAGCTCTCGTAGAAACCATCGGCTGCTCCGGTATGACGCATTCCGCAGCAATGGCAGCAGAAATCCTGCCGGGCCTCACGGTTCTCGAAGCTCTGAACACTGACCTCGTGTGCGATGCCATCAACACCGCTATGCGCGAACTCTTCCTGCAGATTGCTTATGGCCGTTCCCAGACTGCATTCTCCGATGACGGTCTGCCCATCGGCGCTGGCCTCGATGACCTGGGTAAAGGTCTGCGCAGCCAGACGGGTACGCTCTACAGCACGCTCAAGAAGGGTCCCCGTTACCTCGAACTTGCAGAAGGCTATGTAACGAAACTCGGTCTGGACAGCGAAAACCGCGTAATCGGTTACGAAGTTGTTCAGCTCGGCAAAGTTATGGAAGCTGTACGTGCCGGCAAAGATGCTAACGAAGCCATCAAAGCCAACACCAGCACCAAAGGCCGTTTCGCTGACGCTGTTAAGACGATTGACCCGCGCGAAGAGTAAGAATTTACCTTCCGAAGTTAATGCAAGTGTATAGAGAGGAATGAATAGAATGTCATTATTCGAAGGCTATGAACGCCGTATTGACCAGATTAATGAAGTTTGCAAAAAGTATGGTATTGCTTCCATCGAAGAAGCAAAAACCATCTGCGATGAAAAAGGCGTAAAAGCTTACGACATCGTAGGCGACCTGCAGCCGATCGCATTCGAAAATGCAAAATGGGCTTACACCCTCGGCGCTGCTATTGCAATCAAGAAGGGCTGCACGGCTGCTGCTGATGCTGCCAAAGCTATCGGCGAAGGCCTCCAGGCTTTCTGCGTACCGGGTTCCGTTGCTGACCATCGTAAAGTAGGTCTTGGCCATGGTAACCTCGGCGCTATGCTTCTGTCCGAAGAAGCTGGCTGCTTCGCATTCCTGGCTGGTCACGAATCCTTCGCCGCTGCTGAAGGTGCTATCGGTATCGCTCAGACGGCTAACAAAGTTCGTAAGAACCCCCTGCGCGTTATCCTGAACGGCCTCGGCAAAGACGCTGCTCAGATCATCAGCCGCATCAACGGTTTCACCTTCGTAGAAACCGAATACGACTTCAAGGCTGACAAAGTAAACGTAGTGAAGGAAATCGCTTACAGCGATGGCCTCCGCGCTAAAGTTAAATGCTACGGCGCTGAATCCGTACAGGAAGGCGTTGCTATCATGAAACTCGAGAACGTGGATATCTCCATCACGGGTAACTCCACGAACCCGACTCGTTTCCAGCATCCGGTTGCAGGCTGCTACAAGAAAGACTGCATCGAAAACGGCAAGAAGTACTTCTCCGTTGCTTCCGGTGGCGGCACGGGCCGTACGCTCCATCCGGACAACATGGCTGCTGGCCCGGCTTCCTATGGTATGACCGACACCATGGGCCGTATGCACGGCGATGCCCAGTTCGCAGGTTCCTCCTCCGTACCGGCACACGTTGACATGATGGGCCTCATCGGCGCTGGTAACAACCCGATGGTTGGTATGACCGTAGCCGTAGCTGTAGCTGTACAGGAAGCTATGAGCAAATAATTAAAAACGCATGTTTTCAGGCACAAGTTCCGATTTTAGGGGCTTGTGCCTTTTTGACGTATACAACCGAATTTAAGAAAAATCCCATACTGTCGATATACTATATG
>CADBYQ010000050.1 GCA_902798865.1 Pseudoselenomonas ruminantium
CAATGCCCATGCCATCAACGCCGGACGTTTGCCGCTGTGTAAGCCTGCCGGAGATTTCCAGTTCTGGGAAATCGCTGACCCTGCGGAAGTCGCGCAAAATATTGTGCACCTCTGCAAAGAGATTCTGCCCAAGCAGGGCTGGAATCCCTTGACCGATGTACAAGTGCTGTCGCCCATGCACCGCCAGGAATGTGGCGTGGAAAACCTCAACAAACTCTTGCAGGAGGCACTTAATCCGCCTGCTGAATACAAGGCCGAATACAAGAACAGCATCCGCACGTTCCGCTTGAACGATAAGGTCATGCAGACCAAGAACAATTACAGCAAAATGGTCTTTAACGGGGATATCGGCTTTATCACCGCGGTGGAGTCCGACCATATCACCGTCCAGTTCAGTGAAGATTTGCAGGTGGACTATGAGAAAAATGAGCTGGTAGAACTGCAGCTGGCCTATGCCATGAGCGTGCACAAGAGTCAGGGCAGCGAATACCCCGTAATCATCCTGCCGCTTACACCGGGACATTATATCATGTTGCAGAGAAATCTTCTCTACACCGCTGTAACCCGCGCCAGCAAACAGGTAATCCTGTTGGGAACCAAAGCGGCACTCAATACCGCCGTAGAAAACGACAGAACCCGTAAGCGCTATACCCTGCTTGCCGAACGGTTGGCGGGAGCACTGAATGAATAGGGCAAAAAAAACTGACAAGTCAAATCTGACCTGTCAGTTTTTTGTTGCCGTAAAAAGGCTTATTTCTTGATAATCAAAGCCATAAACACCAAATCTTCCGTTTTAGACGGGTTGGCGATGCCGTGTTTTTCGCCGTCCGGGCAGAAGGTGGTGGCGCCGGCGCCGATGGTTACTTCTTTGCCGTTGTCGTTGTATAGGGCGGTGCCGGAGAGGATGTGGTAAGTCTCCGTGTTGCCGTGGTGTTCATGCACCCCGATGGAGCAGAGGGGCGGGATGATGACCTTGGCGTACATATCGCACTTGCCGTCGAGTTCCTCCGGCGTCAAGAGTTTCACGATGGTGATGGTGCCCTGACCATCCGCCTTGTTGGTTGCCTGAATCGGATTCGGTTCAATAAAAGCCATGTTAAAGTCTCCTTTGGTTTGCTTATTTCTTCTTCCGCAGAACTACGGCACTGCGGGCAGGAATGTAGATTTTGAGCCATTCCTTGCCGTCGTTTTCGTAGAGCGGGTCGAAATTGGTCTTGTGGATAACGCTGTCGTCGGCCAGCCCGTTACCGCCGGATTCCTTGGCATCGGTGTTGAGCACGACTTCGTATTCTCCCTTGGGAACGAGGAATCCATAGTCCGGGAAGGACTGCGTCGGGGAGAAGTTGAAGACGAAGACGAGGTCGCCACGGCTGTAGGCGAGAATCTGGTCGCCGTCGTTATGCCAGATTTCAACAACCGGCTGCTTCTGAATGTTTTTGACCGTCTTGAGGGTGGCGAGCATTTCCCGGTCGAAGTCGCCAAGATAATGATAGCAGAGCTTTTGGTCATCGACAAGGTGCCACTGACGGCGGGCATATTTGTAGCTCCAACCGTTGCCTTCACGCGGGAAGTCAATCCATTCGGGATGGCCGAATTCGTTGCCCATGAAGTTTAGGTAGCCGCCGTTAATCGTCGAGGCCGTGACCAGACGAATCATCTTGTGCAGGGCAATGCCGCGGTCAACCATGCCGTTGCGGTTGTCCTTGGAGAAATGCCAGTACATATCGGCGTCAATCAGGCGGAAGATGATGGTCTTGTCGCCTACGAGTGCCTGGTCATGGCTTTCGGCGTAGGAGATGGTCTTTTCATCGGCGCGGCGGTTGGTCATTTCCCAGAAAATGCTGGACGGATGCCAATCTTCGTCCTTCTTTTCCTTGATGGTCTTAATCCAGTAGTCCGGCACGTTCATGGCCAGACGATAGTCAAAGCCATAGCCGCCGTCCTCGAATTTGGCTGCCAGCCCCGGCATGCCGCTGACATCCTCCGCGATGGTGATGGCATGGGGCTTGATTTCGTGAATGAGTTTGTTGGCCAGCGTCAGATAGCAGATGGCGTTGTCGTCCTGATGGCCATTGAAGTAGTCGCCGTAGTTCATAAAGGCTTCGCCAAGTCCATGGCTATAGTAGAGCATGGAGGTGATGCCGTCAAAGCGGAAGCCATCGAAATGGAATTCTTCCAGCCAGTATTTGCAGTTGGACAGCAGGAAGTGCATCACATCATCCTTGCCGTAGTCAAAGCACAGGCTGTCCCAGGCCGGATGTTCGTGACGGTCGCCGGGATAGAAGAACTGATTGGGGTCGCCGCAGAGGTTGCCGAGGCCTTCCACTTCGTTCTTAACGGCATGGCTGTGGACGATATCCATGATGACAGCTAGTCCCATCTTGTGGGCGGTGTCGATGAGTTCCTTCAAATCTTCCGGCGTGCCGCAGCGGCTGCTCGGGGCGAAGAAGGAGCTGACATGGTAGCCAAAGCTGCCATAATACGGATGTTCCTGAATGGCCATAATCTGAATGCAGTTGTAGCCGTCCTTTTTGACCCGCGGCAGGATATTCTTGGTGAATTCTTTATAGGTGCCGACTTTTTCCGCATCCTGCGCCATGCCGACATGGCATTCATAGATGAGGAGTGGTGCGGTAGTGGGCTTGAATTTGGCATCATGCCAGGTATGTTTCGTGCGCGGATTCCAAACCTGCGCAGAGAAAATCTTGGTTTCTTCGTCCTGTACCACGCGCGTAGCCCAGGCAGGAATGCGTTCCCCTTCGCCGCCGCGCCAATGGACTTTCATTTTGTACAGGTCTTTGTGCTTGATTTTGCCGGCAGGAATCTTGAGTTCCCAATCGCCGGTGCCCGGAATGTGATGGCAGCGGAATTCTTCCTTTTCCTGCCAGTCGCTGAAATCACCAATCAGGTAAATGTCCAGCGCATTCGGGGCCCATTCACGGAACACCCAGCCGCGTCCCTGTTTGTGCAGGCCGTAATAAAGGTGTCCAGTAGCAAAATCCGAGAGTTTCTTTTTGCCGTTTTGCGTGAGCTGATTGATTTTCCAAACCGCATGTTCGTGGCGTCCGCGGATTGCGTCCTCATAGGGTGCCAGCCATTCATCGTTGGCGATAATCCCCAGCTTTTTGTTATTAGCCATAATTCATACCACTGCGGCCTGACCCGCAGTGACTATCCCCCTATCTGAAATAAAGATAATAAAAAGCTACTTAAACATTATAACATAAATTTTCATAAAAATGACGGAAAGGGAAATATTATTGCCATAAAGACAAATTGCGGTTTAGGACATTTTGCCTTGCAATATAAGCCGGATTCGGCTAAAATAACTGGATATCTGTCTTCTATTGGTGCGGGACGGATTTTTTTCTTGAAGGAGTTTTTTATGCGGAAAAATCTTTTGGGGCGCATCCGCAAGGGTGAACCTTTTACTTTTGGGGAACTTTTGCTGCTGACCTGGCAGCTCAGTGTGCCCGCGATTATGGCGAAAATCACCACGGTGATGATGCAGTATATTGATGCCTCGATGGTGGGCATGATTGGTGCCGGCGCGGCGGCCTCTATCGGCTTGGTCAATTCCACGACATGGCTTATCGGCGGGATATGCTTTGCCATGTCCATGGGTTATACCATTCAGCTGGCACAGGCCATTGGTGCCGGGGAAGAGATAAAGGCACGCAGCCTTGTGCGGCATGGCCTGTGGGCGGTGCTGATTTTCAGTCTGGTCATGGGGGGCGGCAGTGCTGCCCTTAGTGGATGGCTGCCATACTTTTTGGGCGGGACGGCGGATATTGCCGGCGATGCTTCACTTTATCTGGGGATTTATGCCTTGGGGCTGCCCCTGCTTGCGGTAAATTTTGCCGCCGCTTCCATGCTGCAGGCCAGTGGCAATATGAAGGTGCCCAGTTTGCTCAGCGTTTTGATGTGCGTGCTCGATGTTCTCTTTAATGCCTTGCTGATTTTCCCCTCCCGTGTGGTGGAGCTGGGGGGCCTTTTCCTATGGGTGCCCGGTGCCGATTGGGGCGTAGCCGGTGTGGCGTTTGGTTCGGTACTGGCAGAAGCCTGCTGCATGACGGCCATGCTCTATGTGCTGCTGAAAAAATCCCGACAGTTGCACTATCGGCGGGAACAGCTCGAACCCTGGCAGGGTGAACTGCGGCAGGCGACCACGTTGGGGATTCCCATGGTGCTCGAACAGGTGGTCATGGGCAGTGCCTATGTGGCCTTTACCTGCATTGTGGCACCGCTAGGGACGGTAGCGCTCGCGGCCAATTCCTTTGCCATCACGGCGGAAAGCCTTTGCTATATGCCCGGTATTGGCGTATCCACAGCGGCGCAGACCCTGGTCGGACAGAGCGTGGGGGCAAAGCGCGCCAAACTTGCCCAGCGCTTTGGCTATGTCAGCGCAGGACTCGGCATGGTGGTCATGATGGTCATGGGTGTAATCATGTATATTCTCGCGCCGCAGATGATGGCCCTGCTGTCAGCAGACAGTGCGGTTATCGCCGCGGGGACGGAAATCCTGCGCATCGAAGCCTGGGCAGAACCACTTTTTGCCGCCGGCATCATCGTCACGAGTATATTCCGCGGTGCGGGCGAAACGAAATTGCCGACCGTTTTGAATCTCGTAGCCATGTGGGGCATCCGCATTCCGCTGGCTATTTATCTTGCTGTAGACTACGGCCTGCCCGGCGTATGGGCGGCGATGTGTGTCGAACTCTGCGCCAGAGGTATATTGTCATTGGGCGTATTGATTTGGCGTGGGGAAGGGCTGTACCAAAAAAAGTCTTAGTATTTTCCTATTCGTTAGCAGGTTTTTGCTTTTCGGCATTGAATATAGATGTAGGGATAATGCAAGAGGGAGGGGGAGCGGATGCGTTCGATACGAGCAAAATTCATTTTGCTGACATTAAGTGCGATTATTGCCGCGTTAAGTGTTGCTACCTATATTGGCGTTTACTCCATCAAAACCTTGGGAAAAAGCGATGCTGACCAAATGCTTCATCTGAAATGTACAACCGGTGCAATGAATTTGGAAACCTATTTTGATGATGTAGAGCGTTCGGTAGAAACGGTCGCTACCCTTGTCCAAGATAACCTTGAGACTATGCCGGATGAACAGTTTGTCAATGAGGTTGAAAATGTACGCCATTTGTTTAGTAAAATTGCGCATAACACCAATGGTGTACTCACCTATTATTTCCGCGTCGACCCCGAATTTTCCAAAGAACATTCGGGTTTTTGGTATGTCAAACAAAGCGGCAGGGAATTTCAGGAACACGAAGTAACGGATATCACCCAATATGACACCAACGACACTTCCACGCTGGTTTGGTTTACGATTCCCAAAGCTGAAAAAAAAGGCGTATGGCTGCCGCCTTATCACACCGAAAATTTGGGTACCCGGGTCATTTCCTACAATGTTCCCGTTTACCGGCATGGGCAGTTTGTAGGCGTTGTGGGGATAGAAATCGATTATGGAACCTTAGTCTCCGAGGTGGAAAAAATCAAGCTCTTTGAAAATGGTTATGCCTTTATCCTCGACGCGTATTCCAATGTAATTTACCATCCGCAGATGGATTCCACCTTGCAGTATGGGGAAAAAGTAGCCATAGATACTCCGGACGCGGTCAAGGGGGCTCAGCATGTACAATATCATTTCAATGGCATCAAGAAGGAGGCTGTCTGGAGGTCGCTGAGCAATGGGATGCGGCTCTATGTGACGGTACCCTGGGGGGAAATCAACAGCGTATGGCAGGGCCTGATTTCGCGCACGTTATTCGCATCCTTTATCATTCTGCTGTTGGCAAGTTGCGTGATGATGCGTTTTGCCGACCGTATCACCAAACCGCTTCATCGGCTGACCAACGCAGCCCGGCAGGTGGCTGTTGGGAATTATGATGTTGTCTTGGACGATACGGATGATGATGAAATCGGTATGCTCACCCGAACCTTCAAGGGACTGGTCGAGAATACCAAGGCGAATATCGACACACTCAATCGAAAAGTTTATATTGATGCGTTGACTGCCGTGCGGAATAAAGCAGGCTATGGCGCTTATATGCAAAAAATACAGGATTTGCTGGACAATTCTGCCCAAAAGCCTGAGTTTGCCATTGGGGTATTCGACTGTGATAACCTCAAACACATCAATGACTTTTACGGCCATGACAAAGGCGACATATACATCAAGAAAGCCAGCCAGTTAATCTGCCGTACCTTCCAGCACAGCCCTGTCTTCCGCATTGGCGGCGATGAATTTGCCGTCATTCTGGAAAATGATGATTTCCGTGACCGGGAAAAGCTCTTTGCCCAGTTCCGCAAAGAGCGCGCAGAAATACGCGCCGCAGCTGAACACGAGTGGGAACAGGCGAATATATCCATGGGGGCTGCCGTGTACGACCCCGAAACGGACCCCGCCGTAATCGACGTTGCCCGGCGGGCAGATAAGGCCATGTATGAGAATAAACGGCTGAGAAAGGAAAATCAGCAGGCAAGGATAAAATAGTAAAGAAAAGGCGGAAGCTTGACGAGTCAATTTTGACTGGTCAGGCTTCCGCCCTTTTTGTCATTACATTTCAAATATATCTTTGACCTGTATCTCTAGTTCATCATACAAGCTGATTTTGAGGGAGAGGTTTTGTTCGGCTTTTTGTTCGTCGGTCAGCCGTTCCCATTCGTCCGGGGTGAAATTTTGGTAGAGGTTGTCCAGATAGTAGCAGCCCTGCTCGTTGAGACGGTAGACTTCGATACATTCTTCCTTAGGATTGATAATCCAGTATTCTTTGACACCAAAGCGCTCGTAGGTGTCTTTCTTGACCGTTATATCTTTGCGGCGGGTGCTGGGGGAGAGAACTTCGACTACAAAATCCGGGGCACCTTCAATATGGGTGTCCTTGATTTGGGATGGCTCACAAACGATGCAGATATCAGGAATCAGATGGTCTATGGGACTGAGTCTGACTTCTGCTTCGGCAAAAACTTCGCATTTTTTGCCTTGGAGAAAGTTGCCAATAATCATGGTCAATCTTCTCTGAATGCGAATGTGCTGGATATTTGCTGGACTCATATCGTATTCAACTCCGTTAATCCGTTCTATCTTGATGTAATCGGCTAATGCATACATATTAGTCTGCCTCCTTCACCTTTGTTTCTTAACTATATGATAGCACAAGGCCGCAAAAATAAATAGAGAATTTTGCCTTGCCCCGTCCTTTTATGGTAAAATAGGGGTTAGTCTATTTAAGAGCAGGAGGATTTTTCCTAATGATACAAATGCGGGAGGTCAGCAAGACCTATGATACTGGCGTGGTCGCCCTGAACCATGTCAACGTGGATATCAAGAAGGGCGAATTTGTATTCGTAGTGGGGCCCAGCGGTGCGGGCAAGTCCACGTTTATCAAGATGTTATTCCGGGAGGAATTGCCTACAGAGGGCAAGCTTTTGGTGAACGGGCATGATGTGGTGCATATGGAGCGCTCGGAGGTTCCCTATCTGCGCCGCGAGTTGGGGGTAATCTTTCAGGATTACCGTCTGCTGCCCGACAAGACGGTATTTGAAAACGTGGCGTTTGCCCTGCAGGTAATTGAAGCGCCCCGCCGCACGATGCAGCGCAGTGTAAATTCGGTGCTCGACGTAGTAGGGCTGCGGGATAAGTACCGCAGTTTCCCTTCGCAACTTTCCGGCGGTGAGCAGCAGCGTGTGGCCATTGCCCGCGCGATTGTGAACAATCCGTCCATTGTGATTGCTGACGAACCCACAGGCAACCTTGACCCGGAAACGAGCTGGGATATTATGGACATTTTCCGCCGTATCAACAAGGCGGGTACGACCATCGTCATGGCAACCCATGACCGCAATATTGTAGATACCATGAAACGGCGGGTTATTGCCATCGAAGACGGGCGCATTGTCCGTGACCAGCAGCGGGGAGGATATGGTTATGAAGCTTAGAACAGGTGAATATTTTATTCAGGAGGTATTCCGTTCCCTGCGGCGCAACAACTGGATGTCCTTCGCCTCGATTGGCACGGTGGCGGTATCGCTGTTCGTACTGGGCGTGTTTTTGATTTTGGTACTCAACATGAACCGCATGGCCTCCATGCTCGAATCACAGGTGCAGATCAGCGTATACCTGCAGGATGATGTGAAAAAAAGTGACCGCATTGACCTGCAAAGCGACATTGAAAAAATGCAGGGCATTGATACCGTGAAGTTTGTGGATAAGGATGCGGCCAAGGAACGCCTGTCCGAGCGTTTGGGCGACCAGAAATACCTTTTGGATGCGCTGGGCGACAAGAATCCGCTGCCGGATTCCTTTGAAGTGACGGTGAAAACACCGGAAATGGTGGAAACGGCCGCCAAGGCGATTGAGCGCATGGAGGGCGTGGAGTCAGCCAAGTACGGGCAGGATGTGGTGGAACATCTCTTTGATATCACGCGTCTGATGCGTATTTTCGGTCTGGTGCTTATGCTGCTGCTGGCCGGGGCCACGATTTTCATTATCTCGAATACCATCCGGCTGACGGTCTTTGCGCGGCGCAAGGAAATCGCCATCATGAAATATGTAGGCGCGACGGATTGGTTTATCCGCTGGCCGTTCCTGATGGAAGGCATTGTGCTGGGCTGTATCGGCGGCATTTTGTCGGCCATTGCCCTGCGCAGTTTCTATGCGGCAATGGCGGCAAAGATTTACAATACCTTGGCGTTTTTCCCGCTGATGCCGCAGTATCCCTTTATGAATTATGTGACGGTGGCCATCATCCTTTCGGGGATGCTGATTGGTGCCATTGGTTCTGCATTCTCGCTGAAGCGGTTCCTTGAGGTTTGATATGATGAAAAAATGGCAGACAATAACCGCTGCCACGCTGTCGGTAATCTTGATCGCCTCCACGGCGTATGCTTCGCTGGAGGATGATAAGGCCGGTTACGACAAGAAGGCAGAGGACTTAAAGAGCAAGAGCAACGCCTTGCAGTCCAAAATTGAATCCCTGTCCGAGGAAAAGCGGCTGGTAGATGCAGAGGCAGATGAGGCGATTGTCGAGCATAAGACCTTGCGGGCGGCTTTGGATGAAACCCTGGAGCGCATGGAGAAAAATGAATCCCGGCTCAAAGAGGTAGAGGCCGATTACGAGAAAAAGAGCACGAAACTCGGTGCCCGCGTGCGTGATATCTATGTCAATGGGCAGATTTCCTATCTTGATGTGCTCTTTGGCGCCAAGGATTTTTCCGATTTGATGACGCGCATGGACTTGCTCAAAAAGGTCATCAAGCAGGATTATGACTTGGTGCATCTGGTACTCGATGAAAAAGCAGAAATTGAAAGCACCCAAAAGAGCCTCGAAAAAGACCGCGCGGCCAAGGCTGAGCAGGAGTTAAAGGCGCGGCAGGCGCGGGAAATCATGGAGGAAAAGGTTCGCAAGCGCAAGGCCATCATTGACCAGATGAAAAGCGACAAGGCCACGATTGACCGCCAGTATGATGAAATGATGGCAGCGTCCAAGCAGATTGAAGATATGCTGCGGCGCAGCAGCATGGCCAATGCGCCGGCTGGGGCAGCCGCCAGTGGCAACGGCTCCATGATTTGGCCCGTGGGCGGCACGATTACTTCGGAGTTTGGCTGGCGTACCCATCCGATTACGGGCACGCAGAAATACCACAGCGGCATTGATATTGGCGCCGATTACGGCACGCCGATTTCTGCCGCCGCCGCAGGTACGGTCGAATATGCGGGCTGGATTTCCGGCTATGGCAATACGGTAATCATCAATCACGGCGGCGGCGTGACCACGCTTTATGGACATAATCAATCGCTGGCGGCCTCTGTCGGTCAGCAGGTCAGTCAGGGGGAAACCATAGCTTATTGTGGTTCTACGGGCAACTCTACCGGCCCCCATTGTCATTTCGAGGTGCGTCAGAACGGCTCACCGGTGAGTCCTTATGGCTATCTCTGATAGCCGGTTAGAAGGTGAAATTGATTGAGTAAGAAAAAAATAGCCTTGATTATCGTGGTGACGGCACTTTTTTCCAGTGTCCTGACCATTATGGGGCTGATGAAATTATTGGGGCTGGGCGGCGAAAAGACCACGGATTTGCTGCGCTTCTTCGGCGTTATGCGCATGATTGAAACCCGCTACGTCACCGATGTGAACAGCAGTACGCTGATGGACGGTGCCATTGACGGCATGGTGAAATCCCTGGGCGACCCCCATTCCATCTATATGAAGACCGCCATGTATAAATCCCTCAAGGAGCATACGGCAGGGACTTTTGGCGGCATTGGCGTCACGATGGGCTTTAAGGACGACAAGGTCACGATTATGTCGGTGCTGGAAGGCACACCCGGCGAAAAAGTGGGACTTAAAGTCGGTGACGAAATCATGTCCGTAGACGGTACACCGGTGACGGAGTACCAGCCCGAGGAAGTGGCCCTCCATATCCGCGGCGAGGCAGGCACCGAAGTGAAGCTGATGATTCACCGTGCAGAGGAAGATGACAAGGAATATGCCATCGAGCGCGATATGATTAAGGTGCCGTCGGCAAAAGGGAAACTCCTAGATGACAGCACGATGGGCTATATCCGCATTGCTTCGTTTGCCGAGAATACCGGTGATGAGTTTAAGGCTGAATACAATCGGCTTAAAGAAGCTGGCATGACGGGGCTTATCCTTGACCTGCGGCAGAATCCCGGCGGGCTTATCACGAGCTGTGTGGAAGTTGCCGATATGCTGGTGCCCAAAGGTAACGTGGTTTCCGTCGTACAGCGTGACGGCAGCCGTGAGGATTTTGATTCCACCTTGGAGGACAGCAGTCTGCCCATTGTGGTGCTGATTGACGAAAACAGCGCCAGCGCTTCGGAAATTCTGGCCGGGGCCTTGCAGGACAGAGAAGCGGCAACCATTGTCGGCATGAAGTCCTACGGCAAAGGCTCGGTGCAGGTGGTGGTGCCCTTGTTCCATGAGGACGGGCTAAAGCTGACCATTGCCAAATATTACACGCCCAGCGGCAAATGTATTGACGGCATCGGCATTGAACCGGATGTCGTGGTGAAACTGCCGGAGGATATGCACGAAGATACCCAACTCAAAATGGCAAAAGAGATATTGCAAAAAAAAGTTAACGAGTAAATATATTGTCGGAGATAATTTTCCTGGCATTGGACAAGCCTGTCGATGTGAAGAATGATTATCCCCGACTTTTTTGTGCTGCTTTGTCTGATATATTTGACATCTATGTAAACATATTTTATGCTAATCTTAAAGCCCATAAGAAAGAAGTTGGTGAATCATGTTAAGTATAAGGACGACAAAAGCATTGGCTCTTTTTACGGTCATGGCAGCAACGGTGTCCTTTTCCGGCTGTGGGGACGAGGAGGTACCGCAAGCGGAGGAGCGTGACGACTACGAAAATTTTGCCGGGGACGTTTTAACCGATGAGGCGGGCAGGGAATATAAGCTCCATGATAACGGTGATGGTACAGAAACGGCGCGTTATGCGAATGGGGATTCGGTTACCTTCCGGCGCGATGAAGGCGGTCTTAGCTTTTTGTCCGGTACAGCAGGACTTTTGGCGGGGCTGGCCGCAGGATATTTTATCCATCGTGGGTTAAGCGGCGGTCATGGTGGTTACTATGATGCCAATAGAAAACGCTATGTAGCCAGTGAACCGGTAAGGCCGCTGAAAAAGGATAAAGAGGACAAGAATTCGTCCAATTATCGCAGTAGCTCCGGCAGCAGTAGCAGTTCGAAAAAAAGCAGTGAGGCGGGCAAAGCAGCTGCTAAATCATCAGCAGCTGCCGCGAAAAACTCAGCAACGGGAAATACGAAATCATCGGTGAGTGCGAAAAGTGGTTTTGGCTCTGCAGGTGCACGCAGCGCATCATCATAATGGAGGCTTTTAATAGATAAAATAAAGTTATAAATAGTTATAAAATATTCTTGATTATATTACAACTTATTGATATAATAGTATTGAGGTGATGAACTTGGAATACTATACT
>CADBYQ010000051.1 GCA_902798865.1 Pseudoselenomonas ruminantium
CCACGGGCGCCTTAGCACTATGATGTTTTATCGTAATAAACTACATGGAAATCCCCGTAGTCTCCCTCTCAATCAGCACATTATCCAGCATAATCCGCTTGCTCTGTCCGCCATGAATATTTTCAATCAGCAGTTTAGCGGCATTGCTGCCCAGCTGAAACATATTCTGGTCCATAGTGGTGATTTTCGGTTCCACGAGCCGGGACAGGGAGATATTATCGTACCCCATGATGGAAATATCCTGCGGTACAGATAATCCCAAACGCTTGCAGGCGTTCAGCGCGCCTACGGCCATCAAATCATTGCAGCAGCAAATCGCCGTCGGCTTCAAGCGGGGAATCAGCCCCTGCAAAGCATTCATGGCTGAATCTACCGTTTCCACGCCATTACCCTCACCGATATTGAGGATATATTCTTCCCGCAGCGAGCCGTTTTCTTCCATAAACTGACGATAGGCTTCTTCCTTGATATCGTAGGAGTCGGAATTGGCCCCGCGGACGAACATAATATCCTTATGTCCCAGCCCGGACAGATATTCCAGCGCCATCTGCGAGCCCAGCTTTTCATCATTGCCCACATAGGAAACGCCCTTGATGCGGTGATAACCGTTGATAAACACGAGCGGCACCCGTGCCACCAGTTCTTCATAAAAGCGCTCACTGATATTCTTCGTGTTGGGACTGATGACGATAATCCCCGACACATTGCGGGCTACCAAAGCATTAATGGCATTCATTTCCTGCACCGGGTCATTCTTGGCACAGTTCAACAGAAAGGAAAACCCATCCTGACGGACAGCATCTTCGATGCCGTCAATAACTTCCGCAAAGAACATATTGTGCAACCCCGGCACCACCACGCCAATGGTGGAGGATTTGCGGGTATTGAGCTCTCTGGCCTGAACATTGGGCACATAGTTAAGGCTGCTGATGGCCTCCTTAACCCGTTCCTTCGTGTCCTGCTTCACCGGATAATTGCCATTCACTACCCGGGAAACGGTAGCAACCGACACCCCCGCTTTCTTCGCCACATCCACAATGGTGGCCTGTTTTTTCACGTCCATGAAAACCTGCTTTCTGTCGATTATTCGTCTTCAGAAACAACTTGCATAAACTTATCGAAAGCGGCCAAGCCCTGTTCATCGCGCTTGTAAACACCGGCATGAACCAGTACCGTCTTAAAGACCTCACCGATTTCTGCCTGCAAAATGCCAGCGACTTTATCCTCCGTTACCGTCGGATATTTTTCCCGCAGCCTCTTGTACCAGTCAGCATGCTTTTGGAGTTCTTCAATACCGGAAACATCCTCCGTGCCGCGAACCAATTCCTGTCCCAAATGGTGCATTTCCTGTTTCAGACGGGCAGGCAATACCGCCAGCCCCATGACTTCGATAAGACCGATGTTTTCCTTCTTGATATGATGAACTTCTGCATGCGGATGGAAAATGCCCAGCGGATGCTCGTCACTCGTGCGGTTATTGCGCAGGACCAAGTCCAATTCATAGGCATTGCCACGGCGGCGGGCAATCGGCGTAATGGTGTTATGGGGCTGACCATCGCTTTCGGCCAGAATTCCCACGCTTTCATCACTGTAAGCGCGCCATTTATTTAGGATTTTTTCCGCCAAATCCGTAAGTTCTTCCCTGTCCTCACCCGTCAGACGGATGGTGGACATCGGCCATTTTACGCGGCCAATCTTTACCTGTTCATAGCCCTTCACGCTGTAGGTACGTTCCACAGGCGCCTTGGCCATGGCAAAGTCATAGCGGCCGCCCTGATAGTGGTCATGGGACAGAATCGAGCCGCCCACAATGGGCAAATCCGCGTTGGAACCTAAGAAATAATGCGGGAAGATGGTCACAAAATCCAACAGGTTTTCAAAGCTCTTGCGGTTTACCTTCATGGGAATATGCTTGCGGTTCAGCACAATGCAATGCTCGTTGTAATACGTATACGGGGAGTATTGCATAAACCAGCGATGAGATGCCAGCCGCAAGGGAATCAGGCGGTGCGTCTGCCGCGCTGGATGGCCGGCATGACCGGCAAAGCCTTCGTTTTCCCGACAAAGCAGGCACTGCGGATAGGAGCTTGATTTTACGAGCTTCGCCTTGGCGATATCCCGCGGGTCCTTTTCCGGCTTGGACAGATTGATGGTGATATCCAAATCGCCGAATTCCGTAGCCGTCTGCCAAACAATGTTCTTGTCAATCCTGTCCTTGCGGATGTAATTGGAGGCAATGCTCATCTTGTAGAAATTATCCGTTGCTGCCTTCGGCGCCCGGGCATAGTCGCTCTGGAATCTGCGCACCACTTCCGAAGGACGGGGCATAACGCAGTTCATCAGACGGGTATCGAATAAATCCCGCTCGCTGACCGTGTCTTCGATAAGTTTTTCCTGCACCGCAAAATCCAGCAGATTGGCCAGAATGGGTGCAGCCGTTTCCAAATTTTCTTCTATATCTTCCGGCACAAACTCCCCGACGTGTAAAACGTCAATGAGGAGATTGGCACTGTAATAATAATCGTCTTCGCTGATAAGACCGCGCTGCTTAGCGAAGTTCAGCAGACGGTTGATTTCTGTGTTGATGTTCACTTATATCTTCCTTTCAGCCTTCCTTTTTGGAGAAGGTGGCAGCCGCCAGGCTGACGAATGAGGTCGCTTATTTTTCATATCCATTGGGATGTTTCTGATGCCAGTTCCAGGCTGTACCGATAACCTGCTTTACATCCGTATAGCGGGGATTCCAGCCTAAGATTTTTCTGGCCTTTTCACTCGAAGCAATAAGCTGTGCAGGGTCGCCGGCACGGCGGGCGCCCATTTCCACCTTGATGTCCTTGCCCGTAGCTTCTTTAGCGGCTTCAATCATTTCCTTAACGGAGAAGCCCTGACCATTGCCGAGGTTGAAAATATTGCTGTCGCCGCCCTTGCGCAGGTATTCGAGCGCCAGCACATGTGCATCGGCGAGGTCGATTACATGGATGTAATCGCGCAGGCAGGTGCCGTCCGGCGTAGCGTAGTCGTCGCCAAAGACCGTGATATGGTCGCGCTTGCCCAGGGGAACCTGCAGGATAAGCGGAATCAGATGCGTTTCCGGGTGATGGTCTTCACCGATGGAACCATCGTCCAGAGCGCCTGCGGCATTGAAGTAACGCAGGGACACATAGCGGATGCCGTCTGCACGGCTGACCCATTTCATCATCTTTTCCATCGTGAGCTTGCTTTCGCCATAGGTGTTGGTCGGGCAGGTTTCATCATCTTCCATGATGGGGATTTTCTTTGGCTCGCCGTATACGGCTGCCGTGGAGGAGAACACAATCTTGTCCACATGATGGCGCACCATTGCTTCCAAGAGCACCTGCATACCATAGACGTTGTTGTTGAAGTATTTCAGCGGTTTTTCCATGCTTTCGCCCACCAGCGAATTGGCAGCGAAATGGATAACGGCTTCAATTTTATTTTCCGTGAAGATTTTATCGAGTACAGCCGCTTCGCGGATATCCCCTTCGTAAAATTTAGCCTTGGGGTTCAGGGCATCCCGATGACCGGTCTGCAGATTATCCACGATAACAACGTCTTCGCCCTTTTCCACTAACTGATGAACGGCATGGGAACCGATATAGCCGGCGCCGCCGCAAACAAGAATCGACATGAGTCTGCTCCTTCCTTATTCCACACAGTATCACACAGAAATCGCTTTCTATTCTAGCATGCTTTCCGTCTGTTTTCTAGAAAATGTTTTCTTACTTAATCCGATGCGTACCATCGGCAATGTTCGCCACATAGAAGCTCGGTGCATAGCCAATCTTCTCCGTATAAGCTTTGCCCACTTTTTCCTTGAAGGCTTCGATGGCTTCATTCTTCACGAGGCTTACCGTGCAGCCGCCAAACCCAGCGCCCGTCATACGGGAACCGATAACCCCATCAATCTGCCAGGCAAGCTCTGCCAAAGTATCGAGTTCCTTGCCCGTCACATCATAATCATCGCGCAGAGAATAATGGGATTCATTCATCAGCTTGCCGAATTTAACCACATCATCGGCTTCCAATGCTTCTACAGCTTCAAGCGTACGGTTGTTTTCGAGCACTGCATGACGCGCACGCTGACGTTCCAGCGGTTCGCTGATGGCACCGGCCAGCTGATTGAACGCTTCATTGGAAAGCTCGCCCAAAGCATTCAGTTCCGGCTTTACTTCCTTCAATTCGTTCAGCGCGTGTTCACATTGCGCACGGCGCACATTATAGGCGCTGGAAGCAAGGCTATGGGGCTTATTGGTATTGGAAATCACAATGCTGGCACCCTCTAAGGCAATTTTGCTGTAACGGTAGGAAAGCGTATTGCAGTCCAAAAGGATTGCGCAGTCCTTCTTACCCATACCAACGGCAAACTGGTCCATAATGCCGCAGTTTACGCCCACAAAGGTGTTTTCTGCTTTCTGGGAAAGTTTTACCATTTCTACCATATCCAGACCGAAGCCGAAAGCATCATTGAGGATAAGCGCCGTCAGCACTTCGATGGATGCCGAGGAGGAAAGGCCGGAACCATTGGGCAGCGTGCCGTAAACCAGAATATCAAAGCCATGGGAAGCCTTATGACCGGCATCTTCAAAGACTTTAACCACGCCCATGGGATAGTTGGCCCAGTTCTTTTCCTTGTCGTAGCTGAGGCCTGACATAGCAAATTCAATGACGCCCTTGTCCGCAAGGTTCATGGAGTAAATCCGCGTCTTGTTATCGGCACGGTCAGCCACCAGCGCATAAGTGCCCAGCGAAATAGCGCAGGGAAACACATGGCCGCCATTGTAATCGGTGTGTTCACCAATCAGATTCACGCGTCCCGGAGAAAAATAAGCCCGCGTTTCCTGCGCACCAAACTTCGCAGCGAACTCCTTTTCCATCTTTGCCAGAATTTCATTTTCCTTTTCCATGTCATAGCCTCCTATATTATATGTAAACGTTTTCCATTTTCTTTTCTGAAATGCGGTGCAAGTTCATCGTTTTGCGGACCAACTCGCACCGCATTTCCTTTTGTTATTTCTAGTTTACGCTTGTGTTAAGGGAATGTCAAGTGTTTTTGTAAACGTTTTCTTATTTTTTTCTATACTTAATCGGCAATGTCATCTGCACCAACAATTTCACCCCGCTGGCTCATGGCCTTATACCAATAAGCGCTTTTCTTGGGATAACGCTTCTGTGTGGCATAATCGACATAGAATAAGCCGTAGCGCTTGTTATAGCCGTTACTCCAGGACAGCACATCCATCAGGCTCCAGATATAATAACCGCCCACATGAACGCCTTCGCTAATGGCCTTCAATACAGCTTCCAAATGCCGGGTAACATATTCTATACGGGGTGTATCATCGATTTTTCCATCCACGAAATCATCTTTATACCCCATACCATTTTCCGAAATGAAGATTTCTTTATAATTGGGATAATCACGCGCTATGCGCTTCAGCTGCTTATACATCCCTTCCGGATAAATCGGCCAATCCCAATCTGTAGTCGGAACTGCAGGGTTGCTGACCCGCGCGCCAATGCCTTTCAGACAAAAGACGCTGGTACCCTTTTCACCGGTACTGTTGTTGACCACCTGGCTTTCGCCCTCATAAGCCTGCAGGAAATGACTGGAATAATAATTCATGCCCAAAAAGTCAATCTGTGCTGCAGCCTTGGCAAATTCCGCAAAATCCTGTTCTTCGGTAAGCAGGCTGCCACCATTCTTCTGCAGGATTTCATTGATGAAGCCCATCGTAGTTTCTGAATAGCGGCCTAAATAACAGGCATCCAGCATGAAACGGTTGGAGATGGCATCATCCAAATCACGGGCGTGGTTATTTTCCGGCGTATCGGTAATGGCCTCCTTGCCCTCCAACGTATGAACAATACCGATTCTTCCCGGCAAATTCATGCTCTTGTAAAGATTCAGCGCCCTTGCATGGGCTACCATCAAATTATGCTCAATTTGAATAGCTTTTTCAATCTGGAAGGTTTCATGCGGGGGAAAATTGCCTGCCAGATAGCCATTCTGGGCAATCGACCACGGCTCATTGAAGGTAGCCCATTTCATCACCCGGTCGCCAAAGGCTTCAAAACAGATTTTGGCATATGCCACAAATTTATCAATCAAATCCCGGTTCAGCCAATGCCCGTTTTGAAAAAAGGGTAACGGTGTATCAAAATGATGAAGGGTTACAAACGGCTCTACGCCCTGCTGGATGCATTCGTCAATAAGCTTGTTATAGTAATCGATACCTGCCTGATTGACCTTTCCCTCACCATCGGGAAGAATGCGTGTCCAGGACAGCGATATGCGGATGCCGTTTATATGAAAGTCATGGGCTAATTGCAAATCCTGCTTATATTGATGATAGAAGTCACTGGCCGGGTCAGCATTGAAGCGCGCTCCGGGACGATTCATATATTCATCCCAGACACAAGGGCCGCGCCCGTCTTCACGGGTTGCGCCCTCTACCTGATAAGCTGCCGTAGCGCCGCCAAAGATAAACCCATCGGGAAATTTCTGTGCCATGCCTACACCTCATTTCTCCTTGAACATCTTGATAAAACGTTTATCCATATCCGAAAGCAACATCGCCGTCATCAAATGATCCTGAGCATGGACAGTGAGGAAACCAATTTCGATTTCTTCTCCTGCTGCCTCCTTGGTGATGAGTTCTGTCTGCTGATTATGCGCATTAAGAATCAGGTCATCACCTTCCTTGATCAATGCTTCTGCCTTGGCAAAATCCTTTTCACTGATTGCATCCATCGCCGCAAGGAACTTGGTCCGGGCATCGCCTGCATAAGCCACAATCTCCATTGCAATCATAGCCATTTCATCTTTCGTCATAGCCATAAAATATCACTCCCTTTTTTTCCTTTCATTATACCACTTATCAATCATGGTAGTAACCTTCATCCCACTTTTGCAGGTACTCATCAAACAAATGGTCATTTTCAATGCAGTCATTTTCGCCAATCAGGCCGTCGATTTTGGCAATCAGGGCCTCCTTTTCCGGAGTGGGCTTGTACTCGGCTTTCAGAAAAGCTTCCAAAATATATTCAATGCTGCCGATACCGATAACACGGCCGCCACAGCCGATAACATTGGCATTGAGGTTTTCCTTGGCGGCAACAGCAGTCTGTACATCAGCCACGCAGGCAGCCCGTACGCCTTTCACCTTTTGGGCAGCATTATTGATACCAATGCCGGTACCACAGATGCATACGCCCAAATCCGCTTCGCCTGTGGCCACCAGTTTCCCCACTTTCCGGCCATAGATGGGATAATGGGTGCGGATAAAATCATAAGTCCCCACATCGATAACTTCATGTCCCTGTTTCTTTAAAAATTCCGCCGCCTTGATTTTAATATCGGTCACAATATGGTCACAGCCAATGGCAATTTTCATCGCGTTTTCCTCCTCCAAAGTCTTCTGTCAGCATTCACGGTTCAGCATATCGATACGAATCTGATGTCGCCCGCCATCGTATTCCGTCTTAACAAAATTCTCGGCCAGCTGGCAGGAGAGCTTTTCAGCCGTAACATTAGCTCCCAGCGTGATAATCTGCGTGCTGTTATGATGACGCGTCATCGAAGATGTATAATCTTCATAGGTGGGTGCACACACAATGCCATGATGCTTGGCCGCAATCATAAAGGGAGCCACGCCATAATCATCCACAATAATGCCGCGGGTAATTCCCTTCTCCTGAATGGCAGTTACCACATTTTCCGTAGCCGTAAAAATATCCTGGTTCGAAAAGTCCTCTATCTCATAGCCTTTGCTCTCCAAGTACTCCTTAATGGTGTTCTTGAGTTTTTCACCGTCCGTATTCGCAGCTAATGCAACTTTCATAATCACAGCTTCCTTTCTCACTAAATGTTTAAGGTGATAACGTTTACTATGCTTTTATTATAGCCGTCAGAGAACCTGTTTGGTTTTCATTATTTGAAAGGATTTTCGCCTATGGCAAAACTGGAACAACGGCGTTATAATAAAAGATAATGAATTTCAAGGAGTTGATGAATTATGTTAATTAAAATTGACCACGATTTTCATGAACATTTGACCGAGACTGAACAAAAAGTCATTGGCTTTATCAATATGAATGCGGAGAAAATATCCTCCATGTCCATCAGCGATGTGGCAGAGGCCACCTATTCCTCACCGGCAACGGTCAGCCGAACCATCAAAAAATGTGGGATTTCCGGCTTTGCCGAGCTGCGCTATCTCATCACGCAAAAGACTACCGTACACAAGGACAATATCGCCGTTAATGAAATTTTCAACAAAAGCCTGACCGAAGTTACTCAGACCATCGAACAGCTGAGCATAGAAACCATTCTCGCCGTAGTCCGGGAAATCCGGCAGGCAAAGCGCATTTATCTTCTGTCTCGTGGTCTTACCGAACACGTTGCGGATGAATTTGCCTTGAAGCTCCAGCTGCAGGGCTTTAATGTCTTTGCCAATTCCGACCCATCCATTATGCAGGATGTAACCCGCCGCATGAAAAATCAGGAGCTGGTCATTATCTTCAGTCTGTCTGGAAAGACCCCGGAACTGCTCACCGCCGCAGAAAATGCTGCCTCCTTGGGTGCGCGGATTGTGACCATTACCTGCGGGGCGCCGGATACACCACTCGCCCGTATCGCCCATCTTGCCATATACGGTTTTAAACACAGCCATGTATCCATCAAAAATGTTGATGCCACCTCCCGGCTGCCCATCTATGTCATCAGCCGTATCATCATCGATTATCTGACCAAGCAGCAGGAAGAAGAACGGGAAAAAGCCGCCCACAAAGAGGCGGCTTATCGCAGGGAACATTACTTTTAAGAATACTTTGCTCACGCTATCTAATCAATCAGGCAATTTTTTCTATGGCAATTCGGGGCAGCAAATCTTCAACCACCTGCTTTTGCACATATCCGCTTTCCGACTCCATTGCATTGGCTGTTCCACAGGCAGCCCCCAGCCGCATAATTTCTTCAACCGACAGTTTGCGCTGAAGTCCTGCAGCAATCCCCGCAACGTAAGAGTCTCCAGAACCTACAGGGTTCTGACAGTCAATTTCCGGCACAGTAACCCGATAAATACCGCCATCGACGCCAACCAGCGAGCCCTGACTTCCCAGGGAAATCGCCGCCATTTCAATCCCTTCATCCAAAAAGTGGCGTATTTCCCGCACCACATCTGCCTCACTATGCAGACGATAACCGCGCAAAGCCTCAATCTCATCCCGGTTGGGCTTGATGAAATCCGGTTTTGCCGATATTCCCCGCGCCAGCAAATCGCCACTGGTATCCAACAGGAATTTCTTCCCGGCTGCATGAGCATCCTCAATCAACTCGGCATAAAAATCTACCGGTACGCCTTGCGGCACACTGCCGGAGGCCACCACAATATCCGCTTTGTCCAGAAGTTCCGCATATTTCTTGCGGAACTTTTTTAATTCCTCCAGACTGACTTCCGGCCCCGGCTCCAAAATCTCTGTCTGCGCGCCATCCTCGGTAAGAATCGCCAAACAGGAACGGGTTTCTCCTGCCACATCCACAAAATCTCCGTTTATGCCATAATCCTCGAGTTTTCCTGCTACAAATTCACCGGTCTTGCCTCCCAGGAATCCCGTTACCACCGTATCTTCGCCTAAGATGGTATCTACATTTGCCACATGAATGCCCTTACCGCCTGGCGTATTATCCACGGATTTTGCCCGCACGATTTTTCCCTTGGCAAAATCGACCAGCTCATAACGTTTGTCCAATGAAGCATTCAGGTTTATTACCAGTATCATATCCTTTACCCTTCCTTAGTTTTTCTCAATAACGGTTCTGACTGCCGCACACCTCAATCTTGTGCTGCACGATCGAACGCATAGCTTCCTTGCCCGGTGTCATATACTTACGCGGGTCATTGGCCTCGGGATTTTCCCGGAAAAATTCCTTCACGGCATTGGAGAAGGGAATTTTCAAATCCGTGGCCACATTTACCTTGCAGATGCCCAGGGAAATTGCCTTTTGCACCAGTTCATCCGGCACATCCGAAGCACCATGGAGTACCAGCGGGATTTCCACCCGGCTGCGGATGTCCGTCAAGCGGTCAAAGTCCAGCTTGGGCGTGCCCTTATAAAGCCCATGTGCTGTACCGATGGCCACAGCCAGACTGTCAATCCCGGTATCTTCTACATAACGCACCGCATCATCAGGATTGGTATAGGCGCTGTCTGCATCTTCCACCACCAGGTCATCCTCCTGTCCAACCAATTTCCCCAGTTCGGCTTCCACAGAAGCACCACAGGTATGAGCAAATGCCACCACTTCCTTAACCTTCGCCACATTTTCATCATAGGGCAGGCGGGAGGCATCAATCATGACGCTGCGGCAGCCGGCGGCTACCGTATGTTCAATTTCCGCCACATCCTCATGATGGTCCAGATGGAAAGACATGGGCACATCATACTTTTCCATAGCCGTTCCCGTAAGCGCCACCAGATAATCTTTATCCGCATAACGCACCGTAGATGGCGTAGCGGCAATAATTACCGGCGAACGCATTTCATTGGCTGTATCGACCACCACCTGAAATGTTTCCAGATTGTGAATATTGAAGGCCGGCACCGCATAATGGTTCTTTTGGGCATCCCGCAGCATATCATTGGTATTGTGTAATTTCATTTTTATCGCTCCTCTTTTTATTCAGTTTAAAACCTTGATTTCATTATAAGAAAATGCCCTCTCCCTTTGTTTTCGCCTTTTGGAAAGGTTTTCAGGGAGAGGGCTGCACTATTTATTGCTGCAAATAAAACTCAAAGTTATCCAACGAACCCCAACTGCCGGCCTTGGCCTGCATTTCCACGCCGATAGTGGCTTTGCCATTTTTTACAATCACATCTTTGATTTCCACCGTCTGCCATTTATTCCAGCCATTGTCTGTAATCGGTGCTGTTTTCTTTTCGCCGTTATCGCCAATGATGAACAGTTCGTACTTGCTCTGTCCGCCACCGCCCTGCGTACTTACGGCCACAGTATATTTGCCATCCTTCAACCCTTTAACTTCCTGCTGCACAGCGAAAGCAAAATCTTTGTCTGACCAATAATGCATGGAACCTTGCCCCAGCGAATCGCCTGCTTTGCTCACCGCATCTACAGCGCTCTTGTCACCGGTAATCGTCCAGCCATCCAGATTTACCTTTTCAAAGTCACCGTTAACCAACAGGTTCGCTTTTTTTATGACCGTAACGGTGCAGCTTACCGGCTTGTTAATACCCGCTACATTCCCCTTAACAGTATAGCTGCCTTCTTTGTCATAACTTGGGCTGGGCGTTTGCCAGTTTACAGGCAGCTTTTCGGCATGGTCATCGGTATAGGTCACCATAACTTTTTCCGGCAGGCTCACCGGTATGCCAACGCCGCCGGTCACTGCACAATGATCAATATCCTTGACCTGCGCTGCTACAACCTTGCCATTTTTATCGGAGACCTTCGTAAATACTTCCCAGGAGTCCAGCGCCTGGCCATTTTTATCAAACATGGCCAGGTTATCCCATTCATTTCCTTCACCGGTTTTCCAACCAGCTCCATCCACAGCATACCAGTCAGGCTCCCAATAGAACATGCCTGTTCCCCGGCCGCCGGGCACATTGGCCAGACGTTCCATCACGGCTCTGAGGCCGGAAGCCTGCCCCTGTACCGTACTGCGGAAGCCGCCAATCTGTTCCTCCGCGGGACCATAGCAATTCTTTTGCTTATCGAAGTTTTCATTGGTATAACCGAAAGCCGTTTCCACGACAATAACATCCTTCTGATAGCGGGCGCTGATGTCATTGAGATTGTTCTGCAGCTGGTCTAAAGTCCCATGCCAGAAGGGATAGTAGGAAAGA
>CADBYQ010000052.1 GCA_902798865.1 Pseudoselenomonas ruminantium
TCGATGCCGGTTCGGTCAAGATACAGAAGACTGTAGCCGGCAGCACCACGCTGAAAGGCTGGGGCATAGGGCTGACCTACTCGAAGCCCAATGACTGGTTTGCACGGTTCGACTATGCAAGACGCATTGGATTTGCGGATGGGCTGTCAAAGGATGCCAACAGCAAGCAGCGGATGTGGTTTATTGCGGGGAAAATGTTTTAAGGGGTAACATCGATATGTAAAGGCGCGCGGCGGCCGGTGATACCTTTCCTTCGCCATAGACA
Source organism: Pseudoselenomonas ruminantium (assembly GCA_902798865.1). Taxonomy (GTDB): domain Bacteria; phylum Bacillota; class Negativicutes; order Selenomonadales; family Selenomonadaceae; genus Selenomonas_A; species Selenomonas_A ruminantium_L. The sequence continues at coordinate 266 of CADBYQ010000052.1, forward strand.
GGCTTGTCAAAAGCTACGGAAAGGCATCACCGGCCACCGGGCTTAGTGCATATTGGTATGTTTACATCGATATAGTAAGGTGCCCAAGGGGGCTGGTCGTGTTTTTCCGCAGCGTTTGACAAGCTTGTCTAAGCAGAGGAAAAATATGACCAGCCCCCTTGGGCTTAGCGCATTTTTTACTATTTTATCCGCTGCAGTTCCCGGGTAAGTTCCCCCAGCTGGCTGGTGAGTCTGTCCATTGACCGCTGGAAGGTGGTCAGGAGATAGAACGTCACCACGATGGGGAAACCTACGGCGGAGACGGCGGTTAGGATGGGCTGCTCCATGGCTTTAGGCCAGGGTCTTGTCATCCACATCCTGAATGTAGATGCGCTTGATGGCTGCTACGAAGTTGCCGGCGACAAGCAGGGCCTTTTTGGCGATGATTTCGTTGATGGCTTCCGTGACCTCGGCCTCCGTCAAATCGGGACGGGGATTGGCCAGGGAAAGGGTCGTGCTTTTGCCGTTTTCCAGGGAAAGAATCATTTTTAACGTCGATTTCATGGTCGGTTCCTCCTTTTTCAATAGACGGGGTTAATTAGTGTACTTCGGCAAGGCCGGCGTTGTCCTGACGGCAGATGTCCTGCACGGGCAGGCTCTGCAGGCTGGCGAGCTTGTGGCCGATGGACAGGAGATCCTCGTCGGCGAGTGCCGGATTCACGTTAAAGGAACGGGTGGCAATGGCATCCTTGCCCTGGCTGTTCGTGCCGGTGATGACCTTTACCTGCAGTCTGGTGGTGGCATTTGTACGCTGTGTCATAATGAAACTCCTCCTTTGCATTTTGAAACTGTTGTGATTTTGGGGGCGGCGCCTTGCCCTTACACCTCTATACATAACTTCAGCCCGGGGAAAATCAACCTCGGACTGAAGTTTTTTTTGACCTGTTTGAAAAGCGCTAAAAGAGACAATCGATTTGCCGTTTTGACCTCACCTATAACATAAGATGATACCATAAAACTGTTAAAAGAAGAGGTACTCTCCGGGGAAACTGTATATTTATGCAAGGATGCAGCGCCTTTGTCTGCTTTTTCTACGTGGACAAATGTTTTAAAAGGGAAAAGTCGATATGAATAAATATGAAACGTGCAACATTGTAACATGAAATAATAAAAAAGTATTGACACGGAAAATGGCATCGTTTATCATTTTGGGTGTGTGGAGGAGACAAGTTTCCACAGAAAAAAGAATGAGAGGTGTAAGACATGCAGATTAATCAAAGAAAATTGTTGCTCTCAAGTAAGGGTATCGATGCGCTTTATGAGGTGGATACCGCCTGTGGCAGTTTTGCTGCGGTGATAAAGCGCAGTGATGGCACCGAGGAATTGTATCCGAATTGTAAGGTGGATATGGTGCTCGATAAGCTGGCGGCCGAGCGGGGCAAGAGCCTGGCCCGATTGCGTCTCTTGCGAGGAAGGAAGTTGAAGAAGAAAAATCTGCATGTGGATTTCTATGAAATCGGTTTACCGCTCATTTTGATGCCGGTGCGTCATCGGCGGGCAGTCAACAGCAATCACGGGGTCATGGCTTTTCTGAATGTTGCGCGTATCTGCAAGGTTGAGGGAAAAGAACAGGCCGTGGTGACCTTTATTTCGGGGGAAAAGCTGCAGCTGCGGGAGTCGGCTTCTTCGGTGCGGGCAAAGCTGGTGGCCGGACGGGAGCTTTTGTATGAGAATATGTTTGCCCGTTCGGAGGAGCTGCATTATATGCGTGTGACGCTGCGGCGTCTGCACCGGTTTATGGGGGAAGACTTATGATTAGGGGAAACGGCCGTGTGGTGATGGTTCATGTGGAGATGGCCGCACAAATCGGGCGGATGGAGTCTATGCTGCTGGCACAGATTGATTATTGGCTGGAGCGGTCGGGCCATTTCGTGGATGGGCATTTCTGGGTCTATAATACGCTGGAGGAGTGGGCGCGGCAGCTGGGCGTGTCGGGTTCGGCCATCAAGCGGGCGGCGCAGAGCCTGGAAAAGCAGGGGCTTATTCTGCGGCGTCATCTGGCGCGTGCGCCTTATGACCGGACGCTCAGTTATACCATTTGTTATGAAAGGCTGCGGGAAATGGGCTTTTCGGCGGGGCGGCGTTCGCTGTCGGCGCGGGAATCGGCTGACCCGTGGGACAGGCCGTTTACGGCTGTATGCGGTGTTGATGAGGGAGAGGACGGTGCAGATAAATGGGTGATGTAACGCTGGAGAGCTGTATTTTTCATGGGTCAAGATGTCATATTACGCCGGATACCATCCGGGAACTGGTCAAGCGGTATGGTCTTTACATGGTGGACCGGGAGCTGGCGGTGCTCTGGTATGAGATGTTCAGCAAGGAAATCCGCTATCCGGCGGCCTGGTTGAAGCGGGCGATTGAGTTTTCGTACAGTCCGCAGATTCCGCATGAGGAGTATGTGCAGGAAAAGCATGGAAAGCTTTCGAGAGCCCGGGGAGAGGCGCGGGAAAAGGCCATGAAGGAGGCTTATGCACGACTCGATGAGCAGCTGGCGGCCGAGCGGGAAGCGGAGATGCCGGCGGCGGAGAGCGAGTTCTGGAAGTTTGTGCCGGCGCGGGTGAAGAGGAAGCTGGCGGAGGAAAAATAAATTTATTCTTGTTTACATCGAGGTACTAAGGCGCCCGCGGGGCCGGTAATATTTTCCTTCGCCATAGACAGGCTGGTCAAAAGCTGCGGAAAACATCATCGGCCCCGCGGGCTTAGGTTGTGCTGTATGTATTCTGATTTACATCGAGGTATAAAGGCGCCCCGGGGCAGATAATATTTTTCCTTTGCTTAGGCAGGCTTGCCAAACGCATCGGAAAAACATCATCTGCCCCGGGGCTTAGGTTGTGCTGTATGGATTTTGTTTTACATCGAGGCAGGAAGGCGCCCGTGGGAGCTGGTAGTATTTTCCTTCGCTGAGACAGGCTTGTCAAAAGCTGCGGAAAACACCACCAGCTCCCGCGGGCTTAGTGCGTGCTGTATGGATTCTGTTTTACATCGGGCTTAGTGCGCATATATAGGGAAAATTTTTTTTAAAAAAGAATAAACACTTTCCTGTTTCGGGGATATAAAGAACAGAAAGCAAAAACAACACGCAAAGATGTGGGGAGGAAAATAAATGGATAAGAAGTTCATGAATAAGCTGGATGATATGGAACTGGACATGGTAGCTGGCGGGAGAAAAAAGAAAGTAGATGGCATTAAGAACGGCGAAAATCATTTGGGTAAGAAAATTGAGAATGCAATTGATTCAATTACAAGCGGATTCAAGAGCTTTTTCAATAAATTCAAGCCAAATCTGAATCCCCCCACCAAGTGCCCGCTCTAAGATTACAGCATAGTCAATAAGGAGGAAAATAAAATGGATGAGAAGATGAAGAACAAGATGGATGATATGGAAATGGATAAGGTATCTGGCGGACGATGCAATAAATTGCAAAGGTAAAACCGGACTAATAGCGACACAGGCAAAGACAGAGAAAGAGAGCATACCGGATGTGCTCTCTTTTTTCTTTGCATAGGAAAGCTGGCCAAACGCTTTGGAAAAATATCATTTGTCTCGGAGATTTTTGCGTATATTAAAAGGAATTTTTATCGAAATTTTACCCAAATTTATTGTAATGCATTCTAACCTTGTCCGTATGTATAGATAGAAAAGATAAAAACATAAAAAAAATAAACACAAAGATAAACAAGCGAAAAGAGGAGGTAATTAAAATGAAATTCGAGGAAAAGGTAATGGAAAATGAGCAGCTGGAAATGGTAGCCGGTGGATCGATCAATGAAGTGGTTGGGGATTTCGATTTTCTCAGAGGGCTCAACCTGACGGAATACAAATATGATAGACTCGATACCATAACCTTCTGGGACGGCGCTACGGCCAATCTTGAAGCTGTATGGCGCAAGGTAGGTATTCACTGCTATACCAGACCCTTTGGCGACAACACCTATAAGACCTTCGACGGCAAGACCATCACCCGCAGTGAGGCATTTGCAATGGCAAGGAACTTTGCCAATGAACAGAATAAAACAGCATAAATTATAGAGGGGGAATTAAAAATGAAATTCGGCAATGAACTGATAATGGAACTGGATCAGCTGGATCAGGTATCCGGAGGAACCTATATAATGGAACTGGATCAGCTGGATCAGGTATCCGGAGGAACCTATATGGAATTCCGTGCATTTTCCGATTTTATGTATGATAAAAAAAATTGCGGTAAGTGGACGAAATATCAAACACACTTAGATGCTGAAGATGACATTGTGGACTATTTGAGAGAAGAAATGGGCATCAAAGCCAATCTGCATGGCAGTTTCCTGGACTTTATCAATCCCTTAGCCAAAGGCGTTCCTGCCGAATATACGGATATGAAGACCGGAAAGGCTCTGTCCCATCAGGAGGTTTTATCCCGCGTGAAGGCGCGCTTTAAGTAATTTAAACGCGAAGGGGTGGAGAAACTTCTGAAAAAGTGAGGATAGTGCAGGGAAGATAGGGAACCGAAAATACAAAAAACCGGCCATTAAGGCCGGTTTGCTTTTTGTCCGTAGAAAAACTAACGAATCCCCTCGTATAGTTTAGCCGACACTAGCAATGCGATATTTGGTCGGATACAGTTCATAAAAATAACGATTACCAACTGCAGAAGTATTATTTTTTACCGACCAATAGATGACCTGATTTTTTACTTTTGGCTTGAAAACAACGATATAGTCGCGTTTTTCCTTCGGTGGAACAAAATTAGTCTTTCCATGGACACTGCGCGCCGAAAGGACCTGACCATTTGAACGATCGACAAATATCATCTCTCCATTTGCAGCCTTCCCTTTGCTGTCCTTAAATGTAACGATGAACGCAGGCATCTTAGAATAACTCAGCTTCGAATTATTCGGCCCTTGTACATGAATACGCACGGCATTGGAAGCATTGGTACTGCCACTGGCTGAGCTTGCCGCAAAACACACCGTACCTGTCAGCATGAGCAACAATGCAGCAAACAATGAAAAATACTTTCTCATACGCTTTACCTCCTTACACACGATAAATGACTCTAATTACTATATCGACAAAAAAGGCTGTAGCTTAAGTGTTTTCAGAAAATTTTTCATAAGGCGTGCTTCGTGTTACAATATCCATATCACGCCATCACCACACCCGCTTGAATTGGACAGAGGCGGAAATATCCTTGTCATGGGCTCCTTTTTGAAGCTGGGCTTCGCCGCTCAGGAACCATCCCTTAGCAAACTCTGTTTCTCCCCACAGAGAAAATAAGAAATGCGTTTTATCCTGGCTGTTGCGCAAGGTGTAGGACTGGCCATCATAGCCTGCATAGCGGAAGGAAAGTTCCGGATCTGCTCCTGCAAAAGCATGCTTTACGCCAAGGCGCAGACCGTAGTTGCCACGCTGCAGATAGCGCTTGAGTTCCAGTCCCAGCTGACCGGCAAAGTAAGTATTGTGCATGCCTGATACACGCTGATTGTAAATACCTGCCCCATTTTCCGTATAACCGTCCTGATTCAGCCAGGAAAGCTGCATCCCCACATAGGGGCTTGCATGCCAGATTTTGCCATCGCTGGCATGGAGGTCATACGTATATTCTCCACCGATTTCCACCAGATTGGCATTATACGTAGCTTCTGCTCCTAGTCCCAGCATACCAATACCACGGTGTAGTTTGTTTCTGAGCCAGCCATAGTCGGCATAGATATACGCATCAGCAGCATTCTTGTGGTAGCCCGCATAGACGCCGAATCGGGTGTCATAGACATTCGCACTGCCGGAATCCGCCCCTAAGCCCATAGACTGGTAGCTTAGGAACACGCCCCCTCGCCAGTTTTCATTCATCCGGCGGTCATAGCCTCCAGAGATGGCACTGCCGTGGTAGCTGGACCCGCCTTTGAGGTCCCCAAAGTTCTTGGTGAACTTCACCCAGGCATTGTTATTCCGGGCCATTGGCAGTTCCCTATTTATCTTGATGCCATCATCAGCCTTATCGCTGTCGGCCAAATGATTCACCGGAACAGTCACTTCTACTGGCTGCATGGAAAAAGCCGTGCTCAGACGGTCAGAAATCACCCGGCTGACCAAAGTGCTCTGCTGCGCCATGGATACCATCTGCGGCCCTGCCGAGGAGCTGATTTGTGTAAGGGCCTGCTTGGCATCATTCGCATTGAGGCTGTAAAGAGGACGCATCTCAGCCCTGCGGACATCCCCATCCAGACTTTTCTGCATGGTATTCATGGCCTCATAGGCTTCGGCCTGCTGTGTATTGTTGGCAGCCTGAGCAGTGACCTCTATCGTATTATTTTTTATTTCTCCTGTCGTTGAGAGCATACCCGAAGCTTTATAGGGCGTTCCTGCCGGGTTGTCCAAGGTGCCGCTTACCGTTCCGGCTGTCAACACCATCAATTTCTCATCGGGCAGGGCATTTGTAGCGGATACTATAGAACCATTGACATCGGCCGTTCCCTTAACCACAATCTGACCTTTTTTACCGCCAGCATAAGCCTCAAGAGTGCCATCAGCCTCAAGGTTGCCATTGATTACCTGATTGGTATCTGCCGATGCCGCACCGATGGTACCATGGTTGATAAACTTGCCTGTTTCCTTGTCGGTAAGTCCGGTTGCCAGCTTCGCTGTCATATCGTTGACCGTAAATGTACCACCATACAGATAAGCGTCTTCTGCGACTATCACATTTACTACATCAGCCGTGCCACCATAGGTAAGCTTTCCGCCGTTGACATTTATCTTCATATTTTCCTTGCCCATAATATCGCCGCTGTATTTTATATCCCCATTGAAGTTCAGGTTTGTTACCAAGTCAGGAATATATTGGGTATATACATATTTGCCGCCGTTGTACTGAATACAAAGCCGTTCTATAGTACTTGTATCGGATATTTTCTTACCATCCTCATCTGTATCCGGATATTTGGTTGGCGTATCCTCGTCCCAAAAACCTTCGTTTTGGGAAAAGTTTTTCCAGTCTGATTTGATATTTCCCTTAATTTCCGCTCCATTTTCGATATGGATATTCTTGACAAAGGCATTCCGGCCAATATAAATGGCATTTTCACCACCTGTGATTTTGCCGTACAGGTTGAAATGGGTTATCATTTCCCCCATTAATTCATTGGCAGAAGCATTATAGGTGTTATTATCCATAGCGTTCAACGTTAAGTTTGTACCTTTTGTAATATTACCCGTTTTACTATCTACTTTCCGCTCATACCGAATATAGGAGCCACGGTATTCATCGTCGGCACCATTTGTACTGGAGCCAAAATTAAACTCAACAGCATTGCCACCACTGCCGCTGGCCGTTACCTTGCCCGCCAGATTCAGATTTTGGTTGCGTCCATAGGCAAAGAGAACACCTTTACCATTTTCCCCGTCCGCATGTATTTCCGTTGCTTGCGGTACATTTATCGTATTTTTTTCGCCGTCAACACGAATGCCCGCTGCCCCTGTGCCCTTCGTCAGAATATTTGCCGACTGCGTAATGGTATTCCCGGCACCATATACATGCAGGCCAATGCCCAGTGGCACCTCACTATAAGCTGAAGTATACGCTGTCCCCGCCGCATTTCGCGCCGAAAAACCGTGGGTGTTGTTAAGCGTCTGGTTATTGCCGTAAACGGAATAGCCCAAATAGGCCTTGCGGTCAATAGCATAACCCAAATCCTGCATCACGGCCAATTCCGCTTCCATAAAGCTGGTATAATTGCTATATTGACGATGGCTCATCATGCCGGCCGTCTGCAGATGCGAGCCTTCAAAAATATCGCCGCTTTCCCATGCGTTTACAGGCAGCCCCGAAACACCATTAAACTTTGCCCCTGCCAAAGCATCCGTTACATGATTGCCCACAAAATAGGCAAAATCACCATCATCAACGATAAAATAATCCTTTTGTACAGCTCCAGGCTTCTTTTTTTGGCTGATATTAAACCCATCCGTTGTCACAATCATCATGCCTGGCTGGGCATGGTTGCCGTTTTTATCCACCAGATGCAAAGACCAACTATTTTTATCGGTAATATCATCTGCAAATTTATATAAAACTTTCGCGTTTTTCCCTTCGCCATACGGAACATCCTTTTCTGTTACATTGCCATCCCAGTCGCAAGTTTTTCTTGCTATGATAATGCCCAACGCATGCCCCAGTTCATGGCGGAAAGTCCCCACAAAATCCGTTGCCTGCTCATTGGTGGGCAAAATGGTATCTGCCTCCACCCACCAGCCATCCTTTGCCTTCGCATCAGTGCGTTCTGCTCCAGAGTGCTGCCCGATAAGAACAAGTGAAAGTCCGGCATCTCCCCCCGGCGCATTATTTTCGATGTATTTTTCCATCCGTTTGAATCGCTCTTCCTCAGAAAGGTTGTCTGGAATTACCATCCCTGCTAATTTTTTCATATCATAGGCATTCAGTTTCTTCCCATTCTGCATCAGCAAAGCTGGATAATTATCCGTAATCACTTTTTGCCCGTTTAAGGAGTAGGTTAGCGCCCCGGCATTTTGAAGATTTTTCTCTGTTTTAACAAAAATCTGCCAGGGGGAAGAGAATTTTGACCGCGGAGCAAGTATCCCCGACCAATAAGATGTAGCATCCTTTGTCCCATCTCTTAATAGTTCCGGCAAAGTATACTGTGACCCAAATTCCCCCTCATTAAAGAATTCAAACGCAATAAATTTTTGGCCATTGAAGTAAACATAGTCCGTATCCGAGGCCGACACATGACTGTTAAAATGAACGCCCATAACCAGGGCTGCCCCAATTGCCAGTTTCTGAGATCGTTTCATGTTATCGCTCCTTCTCTTCCCGCACCCTTACGGTACAGCGGCGCGCGTTTCTCCTGTTATTATGAATTTTTTTCAAAAAAGCATAAACACTTTCCCTGCTTCGGGGATATAAGGAACAGAAAGCAAAAACAACACGCAAAGATGTGGGGAGGAAAATAAATGGATAAGAAGTTCATGAACAAGCTGGATGATATGGAACTGAACAAGGTAGCCGGTGGACAGAAAAAAGGCGAGAAGGATATCGAACAACCCAAAGTACCGGCTTTGAATACTACGCCAATCCTGATGCTTCCCATTGACAAGACAAAAAAGACTTTGGATGAATGGGATAAGAAATATGGGTCAAAGCGCGATAAAAAGGAAAAAACAGACCCTAGAGAAGAAGAAATCAACAAGAGACTACAGCAAACATTGACTAAACAGCTGGGGTTTGGGATTTGTTAACAAGATATACGCAAAGAAAATCCCAAACCATCAAGAATCTGAAACCTTGAAAAACGAGATAGACTCGAGGGCATATCATCCGATGTGCTCTCTTATTGTTTGCTCCCGTCCGTTTATGGGTGCTCATTATCTTTTTCTTTTTAGCCGCGGCACCATGGCCGCAATCAGGATATCGAGGGCGAGCAGGGCGGCGAGGATGAGGAAGGCGCCGGTGAAGCCGAAGTGTTCGTGGAGGAAGCCGAAGGAGGCGGAGATTACCGTGGCGCCAATGCCCGTGGCTACGGTGATGGCAGCGGTGACGGTGGCGGTGCGACCGCCGGCAAAGTCGGCCACATAGGTCAGCACGTTGGGATAGACCGCGCCGCAGAAGAAGCCGAAGACGAATACGGCGGCAAAGACGAGGATTTCCTGCGTCAGACAGGTCAGCAGGGCCAGCATGATGGCGGCACCCAATGGGGCGATATAGATAAGGCGGCTGCGATACTGGGCAAAGCAGCCGCAGAGGAAGCGAGAGGGAATCATGGCCAGCCAGAAAAGGGACAGCGCCAGATAGCCGCGACCCGAATGGATGGTGTCGGCCATAAAGCTGTTCAGGAAGAAGCAGAAGCCGTTTTCCACGCCCACATAGATGAACATGATGGCGCAGAGCAGGGCCACGCCTTTGAGGTACATTCTGCCGTCATTTTGGGCAAGTTCTTGCGGCGTTGTTTCTTCACGCGGGCTGAAGTCGGCTTTAGCAAGGCCGATGGTCAGCAGGAGGAAGATAAGGGCGCTCAGGACGAAGAAAGCGCGCCAGCCCCAAGGGGTATCGAGGGAGGCACCGACTACAAGCGGGGCGATGACGGCGCCGAGGGCAAACATCGCGGTGATATAGCCCATGCGCGCGTTGCGGGTTTGGGGATAGGTGTCCTGCATGCCGGCAATGGCCACATACTGCACAATGCTGCAGGCAAAGCCCAGCACGAAAATCCCCAAGGCAAAAATCAGTGAATTGGTGGCGAGCAGGATAATCGCTGCCGACAACGTGCGGGCGGCGGTGAAGAAGACGAGCATGATTTTCTTGCCAATCTTGTCGGCCAGCGGGCCGAGCAGCAGCGGCGCAATCATGGTGGCAAAGAGCTGCACAGCGGCAAGCATCCCCTGCTGGCCGATGGACAGGTCAAACTCCTGCCCGACATAGAGCAGCGCCGCCTGATAGCCACCGGTCTCAAAGCCGTTCATGAAAATAGACAACAAAAATAACAAGGATAAGTCATTTTTTTTCCAGTAAGCTGTTTTTTTCATCATGTCACCTCCAGGATTGTGAAGAGGGCATTCGTTTTTGCTTATATTCGCGGGGGACAATTGTTTATCCTGCCGGGGGAGAGAATAGGGGCTTTTTTCCTATTTTTTTATTGCGTCCAATGCTTTTCGGGGGTATAATATAGCTATAGAAGTGTATATGTTTTTAAGATGAACGATTCGTAGTAAGGATATGGGATTATTCTTCAACAATAACGGAAGAAAGGAGAGGTTTTTATGAGCATCAGCGGTATCAATAGTTCGCTTAACCAGCTGAATCGTGCCCAATCGCTGCAGTCCCAGAGCATTCAGCGGATTGCAACGGGTTCTAAGCACCCTAGTGCGGCATCTGGCGCGTCCGATTATGCGATTGCGCAAAAAATGCAGTACAATTTGGGAGGTATCCGCCAGTCTACAGCCAATACGCAGACGGCCAATTCCATGCTGAACGTGGCAAATGGTGCGGTGAGCAATACGATAAGCTCGCTGTCCTCTTTGCGGGAAACGCTGCTCAATGCGGCTAATGGCACCAATGGCACGACGGATGTCGCTGCTTTGCAGGAATCGGTGAATCAGACCCTTTCCCAGATTAACACCAACGCGCAGGTTGAATACAACGGGCAAAAGCTCCTTGATGGTAGCCAGACCGTGACGGTGGCGGGGATTGATGGTTATGACAATGTTTCTTTGGGCGATATGAGCACGAAGGGACTGGGCCTTACCGACAGCCAGGGCAACAGCAACATCAATCTGCAGGATGCCAATGGTTCGGTAAGTGGTCTTTCGCAGGCACTCGACACGGTGGATGCGGCGCTCAATAAGGCGCTTGACCAGGCCACGAACATCGGTGCGGCACAGCAGGGCATGGAGTACCAGACGGCCAACTACACGACGATGGAGGAAAACCTCCAGTCGGCACTCTCGACCAGCGATGATGCGGATATTGCCGCAGAATCGGTGAACAATGCCAGCGCCAACGCGCAGAGCCAGATGGCCCTTTTCGCCGTGAAACAGGGTCTGCAGAACTTCAGCCAGCAAATGCTGGGGGCACTCAACAATCACAGCCGGGGCGCAGCATACAATATGTTGTCCTAACCGGAATAGCGCAAGGATAGCAAAGGCCGCTGCATGGAAATGTGGCGGTTTTTTGTCTGCTTGCAACAAGCTAAAATTTGCGGTATAATTGAGCATAACAAAAGGACAGTTGATGTGTGGTGCGTCGACTCTCCCTAGTATTTATTAAGTGAATTTGGAGAAAGGTCGCCTCGTACCGCGTGGGCGGCTTTTTTCACGCTAAATTACTTTAGCAATCCAAGGATAGAGACAATCAGCGTCAGAAAGGCAAAGAATAAGGATAGTTTTTCATATAGCGTCATGGCTCTCACCTCCCCGTTAGGGGAAAGCCGGCTCATCAACTGTCTGAATGATATTATAACATAAGGGTGAAACGATTAAAATGGTTTATTTATTGAAGTTTGGCGCCGCCTGGGTACTGCCGCCGGGGATATTTTTCCTCGCGTTTTGGTTTGTGGCCTGGCGGCTGTATCGCAAAAAGGAAAAGAGGCTGGCGGCTATGCTTGCAGCTTTGGTGTTTGTGTTTTATCTCCTGTGTACCCATCTGGTATCCGAGCGGCTGATGGGGGCTTTGGAAGGAACTTATCAACCGCCGGAAAATCCGCAGGGGGACTGCGTGATTATGCTCGGCGGCGGGGCGTTTCCCGATACGCCGGATGTGAGCGGGCAGGGAACACTTTGTTCTTCGCCGGCGAACCGTCTGCTGACGGCCGTTCGCCTGCAGAAAAAGCTCGATGTGCCCATTATCCTTTCGGGCGGACAGGTTTATAGCGACAGCGGCCCGGAAGCGGTGATTGCGAGCCGCATCCTAAAGGATTTGGGCGTGCCCGAGGACAAGATTATCGTGGAGGGTAAAAGCATCAACACCACGCAGAATGCGCAGTTTTCCACGGAACTTATGCGGCAGCATGGGCTGACCAGGCCCATCTTGGTGACATCGGCCTTCCATATGCGCCGTTCCGTGTTGAACTTTGCCAAATGCGGTGTCGAGGTTACGGCCTATCCTGCCGATTACCGAACGAATTTGCGGCATGATTTCCATTACAACAAGCTAAAGCCCAGTACCGACGCGCTGGACAATAATGTGATTGTATTGCAGGAAGTTCTGCGGGCGTTTGTTACGAGGTACCTTGAATGACGAAAAATTTAACGGAAGGCAGCCCCGCAAGGCTGATTCTGATGTTTACGCTGCCGCTGATTGCGGGCAACATCTTTCAGCAGCTTTACGCCTTTGTGGATACCTTGATTGTGGGGCGCTTCCTGGGCGTAGAGGCGCTGGCGGCGGTGGGCTGTACCGGCAGTCTGATGTTTTTGATGCTCGGCTTTGTGATTGGCTTTTCCACGGGGATTACCATTTATACGGGCCAGCGATACGGCGCCAAAGATTACGCCGGTGTGCGGCAGAGCGCGGCCACTTGTGCCGTGCTTTCCTTTTTGGAGGCCGTGGTGCTGACCATTGTAGGCGTTTCGCTCTGCCGGCAGCTGTTGATTTGGATGCAGACGCCGCCGGAGATTTTGGAGGGGGCGTACAGCTTCATCAGCATTGTGTTCGGCGGGATTGTGATGTTCGTCTGTCTGCAGACGCAGACCAACCTCCTGCGCGCGCTCGGCGATAGCCGTATGCCGACGGTGATTCTGGCAACGGCGCTCATCATCAACATCATTTTGGAGCCGATTGCGATTCTCGTCCTGGGCTGGGGCATTCCCGGTGCGGCGCTCGCGACCATTGTGGCGCAGTTTTTGGGCAATGTGATTTGCTATCTGTACATTTGCAAAAAAGTGCCGGTGCTCCGCACGTACCGCGCGGACTGGCAGATGAGCTGGCCGGTGCTGAAGGCGCATTTGAAACTGGGGCTGCCCATGGGCTTTCAGTCCTCGATTATCGCCATCGGCGCGGTAATCCTGCAGGTGGCGCTCAATAACCTCGGCCCGACAGCCGTTGCGGCCTACGCCGCAGCGCAGAAGGTCGACTCCATCGCCCTTATGCCCATGATGTCCTTTGGCCTGGCCATGGCGGCCTATACCGCGCAGAACTACGGCGCACAGAAATACGACCGCATCGCTGAGGGCGTGAAAAAGTGCAGCTATATGTCCGTGGGCTTCAGTATCCTCGCGGCAGTCGTGCTGATTACCTCCGGCCCCTTCATCATGGAACTCTTTGTCGGTGAAGGCCAGCAGGAAGTCGTGGACATGGGGCATATGTACCTGATTGTCAACGGCGTGAACTACTGGATACTGGCGCTGCTCTTTATCTTCCGCTATACCCTGCAGGGCCTCGGCCAAAGCGTCGTGCCCACCATTGCAGGTGTGATGGAACTCTTGATGCGTGCCGGCGCCGCGATTTTCCTCTGCGAAATCTGGGGCTACTTCGGCGCCTGCGTCGCCAACCCCATGGCCTGGGCAGGCTCGTGCATCCCACTCGCCATTGCGTTTTTCTGGACGCGGCGGACGTTTAAACGAAAATACAGCGTATAAAGCAAACGGGAAGACCGCATTTCTCCCTGAGGAGAAACAAGGTCTTCCCGTTTGCTGTCTATTGACAACAAGGATAATTTTGCTATACTTGTTGCAGGCGCTGTTTAGCGGTTTCGCCTTCTGGAAAGGGGGCGACGCCTATGGCTGAAACAATCGTAGTTTTGCTATTGATTTGGATGATTGTCGTAGAAGTGAAAAATAACCGCTCCTAGCTTGCCGGCATGAGCGGTTATTGTTTGAAATAAAATCTTAACTTGCAAAGGCTGACCGCCCTAAAGGACTAGCTATGCGTCGCCAGGCGGCGCCTTCTTTTGTCTATGCTGTATTTATAAGCACCTTTAACAAATATTATTAAAGATTTTTATAAATTTTATTGTTCATTAACTACTCTCGACAAGCCGAGTATCGGATAAGTCCGCACCAGGCAAGCGGTCTACGCAGCAACTACCACAACTGGACGCAGCACTACGCCCTCTATCCCATAGACATTAGCTATTTGGGAATACTTATTGTTTTTTTTATTTTCAAATAGGCGGTTTAGCCGCTGAACGAGGTGTCTACGTCGCCTAATGCACTTTTACATTGTCAGCGGGGCGGTGTTTCAGCCATCTTCCTGACAAAAACCTTTCTAAGGCACAGTTTTCGTAGGTTCGTTATACTTATTATAACAAAATATTTAATATTTGAGAATCGTTTGTTTATTTTTCTTTATTATATTTTAGCATTTGCCCAGGTTACAGGCAAGTGCTTTTTTGCATTTGCAATTTTTACCATGACATTTGTAACATTTTACCGGGATTTACATTTTCAGGCAGGATTTTCCTGCCGTTTGTCGTATTATGTACATATATATTGATTCAGACTAAAGAAGGGTGGATTTTTTATGTATCAAGATGAATACAAACGCTGGCTGGGTGCTGACCTCATTGACTGCGACCTGGGCAAGGAACTCCGGGACATTGAAGGTGACGACGAAGCCATCAAAGAGCGTTTTGCAGCTGCGCTGCAGTTTGGTACAGCAGGCCTGCGCGGTACGTTAGGTGCCGGCACGAACCGCATGAACATCTGGGTTGTGCGTCAGGCCACGCAGGGCGTAGCCGACTGGGTGAAAGGTGAAGGCGGCACGCAGACAGTGGCCATCAGCTACGATACCCGTCTCAAGGGCTGGACCTTTGCCAAGGAAGCTGCCGGTGTCCTGGCCGCCAATGGCATCAACGTGCGCATTTACGACGAGCCCATGCCGGTACCCGCCCTTTCTTTTGCCACCCGCTTCTATAAGGCCAATGCCGGCATCATGGTGACGGCCAGCCACAACCCGGCCAAGTACAACGGCTACAAAGCCTATGGCCCGGACGGCTGCCAGATGACGGATGATGCCGCAGATGTCGTTTACAACGCCATTCAGAAAACCGATGTGCTCACGGGTGCAAAATATATGTCGTTTGCCGAAGGCGTGGAAAAAGGTCTCATCAAGTTTGTCGGGGAAGACTGCAAGGAAGGCCTGTATAAAAACATCGAGGCCTGCCAGGTTCGTCCCGGTCTCTGCAAGACCGCTGGTCTGAAGCTCGTCTACAGCCCGCTTAACGGCACCGGCCTTGTGCCCGTTACCCGCGTACTGCGCGATATCGGCATTGATGATGTGACGATTGTGCCGGAACAGGAATACCCCAACGGCTATTTCACGACCTGCTCCTATCCGAACCCGGAAATCCTCGCCGCTATGGAAAAAGGTGTGGAACTGGCCAAGAAAGAGGGCGCAGATTTGATGCTCGCCACCGACCCGGATGCTGACCGCGTGGGCATCGCCATGAAGTGCCCGGACGGCTCCTATGAACTGGTTTCCGGCAACGAGATGGGCGTGCTGCTCCTCGACTACATCTGCGCCGGCCGTCAGGAAAAAGGCACCATGCCCAAAGACCCTGTAGCCGTTAAATCCATCGTGTCCACGCCGCTGGCTGATGCCGTGGCCAAGCACTATGGCGTAGAGCTGCGTCATACGCTCACGGGCTTCAAGTGGATTGGCGACCAGATTCTCGGTCTGGAAAATAAGGGCGAAGTGGAACGCTTCATCTTCGGCTTCGAGGAAAGCTACGGCTACCTCGCCGGCCCCTATGTCCGCGATAAAGATGCCGTGGTCGCTTCCATGCTGATTTGCGAAATGGCCGCTTACTACCGCAGCAAAGGGTCGTCCATTAAGCAGCGTCTCGAAGAAATCTACAGCCAGTATGGCCGTTACCTCAACAAGGTCGACAGCTTCGAATTCCCGGGCCTGTCCGGCATGGACAAGATGAAGGGCATGATGGAAAATCTGCGCAAAGACCCGATTCAGGAACTGGCCGGCAAGAAGGTTACGAAGGTTATCGACTACCTCGATACCGCCGCGACTGGCCTGCCCAAAGCCAACGTGCTGACCTACGAACTCGAAGACGGTTCTTCCGTCATCATCCGTCCGTCCGGCACCGAGCCGAAAATCAAGGCTTACTACACGACGAAGGGCAAAGACCTCGCCGAAGCACAGGCGGCCAAGGATAAGATGGCCGAAGCGGTTAAGCCGTACCTGTCCTAAGTAAAATCATAAAGGAAAAACAGTCTCTCCGTGTGTTGAGCACTGCAGCCCCCCATAAGTCAGATCAGAAAATCCGGCTTATGGGGGGCTTTATCTGTTTCCTGTTTGGATAGTTTGGACAATGCGGTTTAGCAGGCAGGGATAGTTTGGCTAAGGATAGAATAAGATAATAAAGATGCGATTCACAGGA
The DNA here is from genome assembly GCA_902798865.1 of Pseudoselenomonas ruminantium. Classification (GTDB taxonomy): domain Bacteria; phylum Bacillota; class Negativicutes; order Selenomonadales; family Selenomonadaceae; genus Selenomonas_A; species Selenomonas_A ruminantium_L. The sequence continues at coordinate 17,126 of CADBYQ010000052.1, forward strand.
ATGATGCGACAATGAAGCAGGTGGGAATATGCTGGATAGGGGCTTGTTTTTGGCGTTACAGGAGCTGCCGGCAGGCGGCAAAAATGAAGTGATTACCCTGTTGGCCGGCCCGAAGCGCGGGGCCAAAGCTTTGCTGTCTGACGGGAAAGTCTTATGGCAGCATGGTGCAGGGGATTTTGGGCAGGTGAAGGATTCGGCGGCGCTATTGATTGAACCTGTGCCTGCAGAGCGGGAACTGATTATCTGCGGTGCCGGCCATGTGGCACTGGCGGTGATTGTGCTGGCAAAGATGGTGGATTTCCATATCACGGTGATTGAGGACCGCCCGGATTATGCCGAGGAGGCACAGCGGGCAGGGGCGGATACGGTGCTGGTGGAAGGTTTTGAACAGGCGCTGGCCAAAATTCCGGGAGGGGACAATACGTATTTTGTGGTTCTGACCCGGGAACATCAATATGATGCAATCTGCCTCAAAGCCATTTTGCAAAAGGATTTTGCCTATGCCGGCGTCATGGGCAGCAGGCGCAGGACGGAACTGCTGCGGCAGAAACTCATTGCGGAAGGTATTTCTGCGGAAGTGGTAGCCCGACTGCATGCGCCGATTGGCCTGGACATTGGTGCTGAGACGGAAAGGGAAATCGCTGTGGCGATTGTGGCCGAGCTGATAAAATTCGGCAGGAGGGCCGGCAACTTCCCCAAAAAACTCATTGCGGCTGCCGTGCAGGCAAAAGAGCCGTTTGTGCTGGCGACCATCATCCGCCGTAAGGGGTCAGCACCGCGGGATGTCGGTACGAAGATGCTGATTTTTGCGGAGCGTATTGTGGCAACAATCGGTGGCGGCGTATGGGAAACAAGGATTATCCGCCGGGGGCGGCAGATGCTTGTGGAAAATGAAACGCAGGATGTTTGGGAACAGGTGGATATGCGTGGTGATGATGCCGCTTGCGGGCATATGGCATGCGG
>CADBYQ010000053.1:0-4273 GCA_902798865.1 Pseudoselenomonas ruminantium
AGCCTCAAGGCTGACGCTGCCGAAACGGTTGCTTACTTTGCCGAAAACATGGAGAAGATGGAACTTTCCCTGTCCATTAAGAAGGTCTGGGCATTTATCAGCCGTGCCAATAAATACATTGATGAAACGGCTCCCTGGGCACTGGCCAAGGACGAAACGAAGAAACAGGAACTGGCTAACGTCATGTACAATCTGGCCGAATCCCTGCGCCATATCAGCGTGCTGATCAGCCCGTTTATGCCCATTACGGCAGAACGCATCTGGCAGCAGCTCAACCTGTCGGGCGAGTTCGCCGCTGTACAGCTGGACGATATCAAGACCTGGGGCGGCATCGAAGGCGGGCACAAAGTCGGCACGCCGGAACAGCTTTTCCCGCGTATTGAAGTGGAGAAGGATGAAGCTCCGGCCAAGCAGGAAAAAACGGCGAAGAAAAATAAGCAGGAAAAGAAAGAGGCTAAAAAAGAGCAGGCTGACGATAATGCCGAAATCAGCATTGACGATTTTGCCAAGATTCACCTGCGGGTGGTCAAGGTTCTCGCAGCTGAACCCGTGCCCAAGACGGAAAAACTCCTGAAACTCACGGTGGATTTGGGCGATGAACAGCGCGAAATCGTGTCCGGCATTGCCAAACACTATGAGCCGGCTGACCTTATCGGCAAGAACGTGGTCATGGTCATCAACCTGAAGCCGGCCAAGATTCGCGGCATTGTGTCTCATGGTATGGTGCTTGCGGCTTCGCAGGGGGATGATTTGAAGGTTCTGTCGGTGGATATGCCGGTAGGCTCCACGGTGCGCTAAAATGACCGATTTTACTTTGGTGGATACCCATACCCACCTGAACGACCAAAAATTTGCCGGCAGTGAAGCCGAAGTGATTGCCCGTGCCAATGCGGCTGGTGTTGCCCGCCTGATTAATATGGGCGATACCCTGCAATCCTCCGCTAAGGCGGTGGAGCTGGCAGCGGCTTATGATGGCGTATATGCCGGCGTGGGCATTCACCCGGAGGAAATCTATGAGCTGGGTACGGCTGATGATGAACAGCTGACTGCCTGGACGAGAGAAAAGCGGGTGGTGGCCATTGGTGAAATCGGCCTTGACTATTACTGGGAAAAGGACGAGGAGAAGCGTGCGCTGCAGCGGCGCATGTTTATCCATCAGCTGGATTTGGCCCGGCAGCTGCATCTGCCGGTCTGCATCCATGACCGGGAGGCACATGGCGACACCATGGCGATTCTGAAAAAGGAAGGCAAAGGCCTGAAAGGTGTCCTGCATTGCTTCTCCGGCAGCTACGAAATGGCGCAGGAAATCTACAAAATGGGCTGGTATATCGGCGTGGATGGCCCGCTGACCTACAAAAACGCTGCGAAACTTCCAGAAATCGTGGAAAAATTCCCGTTGGAACGCATTTTAGTGGAGACAGATGCCCCATATTTGGCACCTGTACCCATGCGCGGCAAGCAAAATGAGCCGGCTTTTGTCCGCTATGTGGCGGAGAAAGTCGCCGAAATCAAGGGGATTTCGGTGGAAAACGTGGCAAAACAAACCTCAACCAATGCTGAGGAACTATACGGCATCTAAAACGGGAATATGCCTGTTTTTGACTGAAAGTGGTGGACACACTATGGAAAATGGTGTCCACCGCTTTTTTATTCCCATTTTTCATGTGTTTTTCAGCTAAATGTGGGAGAATAGGAGCATGAGATTTGACAAGGTATTAAATCTCATGTTATACTACGCGAAGTTCTTCACCAAAATTTTGAAGGGGGCTTTCAATGAGTTTAACGAAACTATTAGCATTCAATCATAAAGAAAAAAAACTCGTAATGTGCATGGTGCTGGCCATTATGATGATGATGACAACGGGGTTTACCAATACCTCGCTGCCGGACGATTGGCACCAGGTAACGATTGTGGCTGATGGTAAGACCATTAAGACCACAACCAATCATACGAATCCAGCATTTATCTTAGGAAAAAATGGCGTGAAACTTAGAGCCAACGACGAATACCATCTGGAAAAGGATGGCAAGAACACGAAAATCACCGTTTACCGCGCGGTTCCGGTAACGGTAACGTACAATGGTCAGGCAAAACAGATCGTGACCAGCAAGCAGACCGTAGGCGACGCCCTGATCGAGTTGGGCTACAATCTGGAGGATGTGGAAACACCTCTGGGACTGGATGCGAAAATTCAGGCAAACTTAGACATAGTAGTAACGGACAGTGCCAAAAAACGCGAGGCACTGCAGCGTATGCGTGAAGAACAAATGCGACCCATGGTGCAGACGGAAATGGGTAATCTGCATTACACCGGTGTTTACACCATGGAAGCAACGGCTTACCTGCCTACGGATGGCAGCGGCTCCGGCATTACGGCAACGGGCATTCCTGCCCGCCGCGGTGTAGTGGCCGTGGACCCTGGCGTTATTCCTTTGGGCTCCAGAGTTTACATTCCGGGCTATGGTGTGGCCATTGCCGCTGATACCGGCGGCGCTATCCGTGGACAGAAAGTAGACCTGTGCATGGAAACTTACGGCGAGTGCATGAACTTCGGTCGGAGAAACATCGAGGTTTATGTGCTGGCATAATGCAAGAAAAAAAATCCGCAAGCAAATTTGCTTGCGGATTTTTTTACTGTTCAATTTGCATTCATTAAAGAAGAAGACGGCGTTGGTGTCTTTGGGATTTTCGCTCCAGAATTTGATGAGCTTTTGAGCCATTTCATATTTTTCCTGCATGAAGGGCAGGAGGTTTTCGGCGGTGACAGGGCCGCCGACGGTCATAAATACATCAATATTATGTCCGAGGGTTTCGAGCATTTCTTCTGTACATTCATTCTTTGCCAAAGCTTCGGCAAAACGTACGCCTTGTTCAACGTCATCGGCATAGCCGCGTTTTAACAGCCAGACGGCAATTAGCTTTTCCATGGGTGTCCCTCCTTTTCGCTGTGTGCTATGTATTCTATGCGGAAGGAGGAAAATCCTGCTTGCATGCGGCAGGTTTTTAGCAGATAAGCGTTACTTGTTTTTGCACCAGCATTTTCTGCCATTGGGCATCGGGTTGGTTGTCAGTAACCAGGGTATCAATGTCCTGCAGGTCACAGGTCTTTACGAAGGCGGTTTTATCGAATTTGGAATGGTCAAGCAGCAGCAGGGATTTTTTTGCTTGCTGCAGCATGACCTGTTTGACTACGGACTCGTCTTCGTTAGATTCCATCACGCCAAACTGTTGGTGTAAGCCTTTGCAGCTAATGAGTGCAATGTCGGCGCAGTAGCGTTCGAGTGCATTGCAGGTGGCGGCTCCGGTAAGTGCCAGTGAGTTGGGCCGCAGATTGCCGCCGGTGGAGATGATGCGGAAGGGGGCCGCCGCAAAGTCATAGGCCAGACGGATGGAGTTGGTGATAATGGTGATGTTTTTGTGCTCTTTTAATTGTTGCAGCAGTGCCAGACAGGTGGTACTGGAATCCACCATGATGGTATCGCCATCGCTGATGAGTTCACGAGCTTTGCGGGCGATATATTCCTTGTCTTCGCTGTTGATGGTACTGCGTTTGAGGAAGGATAAATCCTCACTGGCTTTTTGCTCATTGAGTACAGCCCCGCCGTAGCTGCGGCGCAGGAAATTTTCGCCCTCCAGCTTCTCTAAATCCCGTCGGACGGTTTCTTCCGTCACGGAAAAGAGCTGGCTCAGCTCGGAGACATAGACTTTCTTTTCCTGCTGAATCTTATCCATGATTAATTGGCGCCGTTCAATACCTAACATACAATCACCTCGTCTTGCTTTATGGGTTTATTATAGCGAAATACAGATGAATACGCAAGGAAACAAAAATAAAAACAGAAAAAACCACAAAAATATCTGTATTTACTATTGATTTTTCTGTTATTGTGTTGTATTATTGGGTTGTAAACAAAAATAAGTCCAAACAAAACAAACAAAAACAACATTGTTGGATTAAAGATGAGTTTGGCGCGAGGAGTTGAGAAAGTGGCACAGCGTAAATATTATCTGGCCATTGATATCGGTGCCTCCAGCGGGCGGCATATTTTGGGCTGGCTGGAAAACGGCAAGATACGCATTGAAGAAATCTATCGCTTTGAAAATAAGCTGGTCAAGAAAAATGGCCATCTTTGCTGGGATATTGAACATCTATTCAATGAAGTAAAGGCTGGAATCAAGGAGTGCGGGAAGTTAAACCGCATTCCGGCAAGCCTTTCCATTGATACCTGGGGCGTTGATTTCGTCTTGTTGGATAAGGAGGGGAAACTGCTC
>CADBYQ010000053.1:4394-19124 GCA_902798865.1 Pseudoselenomonas ruminantium
TGGTATGGATGAGGAAGTCTACCGGGTAATCGGCGAGAGCGAGCTGTATAGCCGCAATGGTATCCAAAAGCAGCTCTTTAATTCCATCTATCAGCTCATGGCGATAAAAAAGACGCAGCCGGAGCTTTTGGCACAGGCAGAACATTTTCTGATGATTCCGGAGTATTTGCATTATCTGCTGACCGGGCAGATGGTTAATGAATATACCAATGCGACAACCACGCAGCTGGTCAATGCTGAGACGCAGGATTGGGATTTTGAACTGCTGGAAAAATTGGGCCTGCCGACCAAAATCTTTGGCAAGCTGCATATGCCGAAAGATGTGGTAGGAAGCTTAAATGATGAGCTGGCAGCCGAGGTCGGTTTCCAGGTGGAAGTGGTGCTGCCGGCCACGCACGATACCGGTGCAGCGGTCATGGCGGTGCCGACCAGTGCCGAAGATGCGATTTTCCTGAGTTCCGGCACTTGGTCGCTGATGGGCATTGAACGAATGATTCCCGATTGTACGGAAAAGAGCCGGGAGCATAATTTTACCAACGAGGGCGGCTATCATTACCGCTACCGTTATCTGAAAAACATCATGGGCATGTGGATGATGCAGTCCCTGCGGCGTGAATTCAAGCATAAGTACACCTTTGAAGAACTTTATCAGCTGGCCTATATCGGCAGGTACTTCACTTCAGTGGTCAATGTGAATGATGACCGTTTCCTGGCACCGGAAAGCATGATTGGCGCGATAAAGGATTATTGCCGGGAACATGGTCAGGAAGTGCCGGAAACGGAAGGCGAAATCCTGTATTGCGTATATATGAGCCTGGCCAGATGTTATGCGCAGACCGTGGCAGAGATTGAAGAACTCACGGGCAAAACATATTCCCGGATTCATGTGGTGGGCGGTGGCTGCCAGGATAAGTTCCTGAATGCCCTGCTGGCAACGGAAACGGGCAAAGAGGTCTATGCCGGCCCCATAGAGGCGACGGCTGTAGGCAATTTAATGGCACAGATGCTTAAAGACAACTGCTTTGCCGACTTGCATGAGGCCCGGCAGGTGGTGGCAAAATCCTTTGCGGTTTCGCCTGTGGAAGGAAAATTATCGTTTTAACTGGAGGTAAGAAGATGTCTCGTTTTGAAGAAGCTGTGAAAAAATATGCTGCCCTGGGCATTGATGTGGAAAAGGTTTTGGAAAAACTCAAAAACGTCAGCATTTCCCTGCACTGTTGGCAGGGTGATGATGTGCGGGGCTTTGATACAGACCCGAATAAACCGCTGACCGGCGGCATTCAGACCACGGGTAATTATCCGGGGCGTGCACGTACGCCGGAGGAACTGATGGCCGATATCGACAAGGTCATCAGCCTGGTGCCGGGCAAGCCCAAGATGAATCTGCATGCCAGCTACGCCATCTTCGAAAAGGGCGAATGGGTAGACCGGGATAAGCTCGAACCAAAACACTTTGCCAAATGGGTACAATTCTGCAAGGAAAGAGGCTTGGGCTGCGACTTTAATCCGACGTTCTTCTCCCATCCCAAGTGCGACCCGCTGACCTTGTCTTCCTCTAATGAAGAAACCCGCAAATTCTGGATTGACCATGGCAAGGCCTCTATCCGTATCAGCTCTTATCTTGCGGAGGAACTGGGACAGCCCTGTGTCATGAACATTTGGACCGGTGACGGCTTCAAGGATATTCCCGGCGACCGCCTTGGCCCCCGCAAGCGTTATAAGGAAAGCATTGATGCCATTCTGTCCGAACCCTTTGATTTTAATAAGGTTAAGCCCTGTGTGGAAAGCAAGGTCTTCGGTATTGGCGTGGAATCCTATACCGCCGGCAGCGGCGAGTTCTCGCTGACCTATGCCGCCATGAACAAGGATAAGTGCATTCCACTGATGGATAACGGTCATTATCATCCCACGGAAGTGGTCAGCGACAAGATTCCGGCCCTGTTGACTTTCTTTGATGAAATCGCTCTGCATGTAACCCGCCCGGTGCGCTGGGACAGCGACCATGTGGTTCTCTTTGATGATGAAACGAAGGAAATTGCCCGGGAAATCGTGCGCTGTGGCGGTCTGGATGGCCGGGTGAAGATGGCTCTGGATTATTTCGATGCCTCCATTAACCGCGTATCGGCCTGGACTGTCGGCTACCGTAACTTCCAGAAGGCCCTGCTCTTTGCCATGCTGCAGCCGGTAGAAGAACTCAAATCCCTGCAGGATAAAGGCCGGTTCAGCAAGCTGATGGTGGTGCAGGAAGAATTAAAGATGCTGCCGCTCGGCGATATTTGGGCAGAGTTCTGCAGCCGCAATGGTGCACCGCAGGATGGCGAATGGTTCCGTCAGATTGAAGAATATGAGGAAAATGTGCAGTTAAAGCGCATTTGATAGGAGTTGTAGTTTTATGGATATCAAAGCAGCAAAATTTATGGAAGGCTTTATCCGCCTAACCGCAGATGCATTCAAGAAGGGCTGGCATGAACGCAATGGCGGCAATCTGACTTACCGCGTGCCGACAAGTGAAGTGGAGTCCGTGAAGGACAGCCTGCACGAGGTAAAAGAATGGCTCCCCATCGGCAACACGGTGCCGGGGCTGGCCGGAGAATACTTCCTCGTCACGGGCAGCGGCAAGTATATGCGCAATGTAGAACTTGCCCCTGAGGAAAACGTGGCCCTGATTAAAATTGATGAAAAGGGCGAAAACTATGGGATTGTCTGGGGACTGGTCAAGGGCGGTCGTCCTACCAGCGAATTGCCCACCCATTTGGCGAATCATGAGCTCAAAAAGAAATTGACGGATGGCAAAAACCGCATTATCTATCATGCCCATCCGACCAACCTCATTGCGTTGACCTTCGTTCTGCCGTTAAATGACAAGGAATTCACCAGAGAACTTTGGGAAATGGCGACCGAAGACCCTGTGATTTTCCCGGAAGGTCTGGGCGTTGTTCCCTGGATGGTGCCCGGCGGCAAGGCCATTGCTGATGCGTCAACAAAACTCATGGAAAAATATCGCGTAGTCGTTTGGGCACATCACGGGCTCTTTGTCTGTGGTGATGACTTCGACGAGGCTTTCGGCCTGATGGATACGGTGGAAAAAGCCGCGGAAATCTGTGTGAAAGTCCGTTCCATGGGCGGCAAGAAACAGACCATCACCAAGGAGAATTTCCTGGATTTGGCCAAAGAGTTTAATATTGACCTGAATACCGATTTGCTGGATTAAGATTTACGATTGCGGCAGGGGCGAAAGCCCCTGTAACAATAAAAGGAATTATCAAAATCTTTTAAGCCTTGACAATTTTATGAAGCGAAAGGAAGGGTAAGAAGTGTTAAACGTAGAACTGGATTACAACATGTCTGCCTGGAAAAAGACCCTGATTGCCGGTCTCATCAGTTACATTGATGCCGGCTCCATTGTAGCGGGGGCTTCAGGCCTGAGTATGTGGCAGGACTATCTGGGCATGAGCAGTGTGCAGATGGGGCTCTTGGCTGCATTATCCTCCAATACCGGTGGTGCGGCGATTGGTGCATTGATTGGCGGCAAGATTTGCGACAAGTATGGTCGTAAGTTCGTGTATAACTGGGCACTTTTGATTTATATGATTGGTGTGGCGATTATCTGCTTGGCAACCAATTATCCGATGTTCCTTTTGGGCTATGTAATTGTTGGCTTGATGGTCGGTGCTGATGTGGTGGCATCCTGGACCTTTATCGCCGAGGAAGCACCATCCAGAAATCGGGCAAAACACTGCGGTTCGGCACAGATAGCGTGGATGCTTGGCCCCGTGGTTGTGTTTGCAGCCTCGATTCCCATGAATGAGATGTTTGGCCTTTTGGGTAACCGCCTGATTTTTGCGCATTTGATTGTGGTTGCTGCCTGGATTTGGTATCAGCGCCTTAAAATGCCGGAATCCACCGAATGGGCAGCTGCCAAGAAACAGGAAGCAGAACTGGCTGCTCGCGGCATCAAGCAGAAAAAAGTCCGCTATGCCGATATTCTCCGCGGTACCAGCTTTAAGACGGTAGCCCTGTGTGTCTGCGTTTATGCCTTCTGGAATCTGGCTGCCAGCACCAATGGTTTCTTCATGCCCTATGTGTATGAGCACGTAGGCAATCTCAGCAATTCGATGGCACTTGGCATGACGGCTCTGAATTTCGCCGTCTGCATTGTCACCACGATTATCTTTATGTATACGGCCGATAAGTTCAATCGCCGTAAGGTTTACGCGATTTTCTCCGGCTTGGGTGTTATCAGCTGGTTTGTCTGGGCATTGCCCGGTGAAATGCTGCAGACCTGGATGCTGTTCTTCTTCACGATTGTCTGGGGCTTTTCCATGCAGCAGCAGTTCTATCAGCTTTGGAGTTCCGAACTGTTCCCCGTGCGTTATCGCGCGACTGCGCAGGGCTTTACCTTCTTCGTGACGAGATTTTCGGCCGCTATCTGGGGCTTTGCGGTACCGCTTATCATGGAGGCTTTGGGCTTCCAGATTGCTGCTGTGCTGATGATTGGTTTCTGCGTGGTAAGCTGGCTGGCAGGTGCCATCTGGGGCGGCGATGACCGTGGCAAGACCCTCGATGAAATCACCCATGACCGCTATGGTGATGAAATCGATGAAAATGGCTGGCTGGTAGAGCCGGAAACGCATGCACATGCTGTAGCACATAAATAAGGAAGGTCGATGGTTTATGGAACGTTTTGCCTGGAAAGCCGTGGTAAAAGACGGCATGCTTTCCGAATATAAAAAACGCCACGATAATATCTGGCCGGAACTAAAACAAGTGTTAAAGGACGCAGGAATCAGCAACTACACCATTTGGAACACCGGTAATGAGCTGTTTGGCTATTTTGAGTGCGACAAGGGCGTGGCCTATGCAGAAAAATATCAGGCGGCCAGTTCCGTAGTGGATAAGTGGAATGCGTACATGAAAGACGTTATGGTTATGGAAATGGACCCGGAAACGGGAGCCCAGCCGAAAATGCAGCAGGTATTTTATCTGGCATAAAGAAAAGGACTATGGCAAACGAAGGATTTGTCATAGTCCTTTTTTATTGTGGCGTCTGTTGCTTTAGGAAATGGGACAGGAAGGTGTGTTACTGCCGCCGCGCTCAGCGGTATGTTTGCCCTCAAAGAGCGCCTGGCTGACCTTGCGCATGAGTTCATCCTGTTCAGCGGCAGCCGAGAATACTACCTGCTTGTTGGGAACAGCTTTTTCGGGATCAACTTCCGTAATGGCCAACTGCAGGCGGTGACTTTTGTCCTTGCGGAAGGAATAGCTGCTACGTGTCGCCAACCATTCCGTAATCATTTCGATATTCTGGAAGGAGGCAACCTTATTATAGTCCTTATAAACTTCAGCAGCCATGGCAGCGGCTTCTTTTTTGCCGGCAGCGGCACCGATAATGGAAAACTCAGTATTTGTTTCTTCTGTTATAAGACAGGTAACGATGTAGAGCATGATAAAACCTTTCTTTCTCAATAGAATAATGGACGTATTGTCCGCTATTATTGTAACAAATATCCTTTAAATGTCAATTTGTAGACGGTATGAGTGTATACAAATAGTGGACATTTTAGGGGGATGTAGCATAAAAAATACATATTTACATATATGGTAAAATTTTTGTGTTATTTTTATAACACATATTTCTTTTACAGAGGATATATTAGCTTATTATTAGATTGGTGATGGATAAAAGGACATATGTCTTTGAAATAAAGAGGTGAAAAATGTATAGTTGTCTATGTAACAGTTTTTACACTTTTGAGTAGTTTGCAGATACTTAAATTTATGCTATAATGTCTACTCGTAACAAACATTGCAGAGATGCGATATTGTGTGTGTAATTTGTAAGAAGTTAGGAGAATGTTTTATGGTTGGAACGCAGCCGGTGAACCGTAAAAAAGCGTTTAATATGCTTTTCTTCCTGGAATTTTGGGAACGGTTTGGTTTTTATGGCCTGCAGGCCGTGTTGGCAGGGTTCTTCGTTAAGAGCCTGGGCATGGAAGATGCAGAGTCTTTCGTGGTATTTGGTGCATTCAGCGCCATGGTATATGGTTATGTATCCATTGGCGGCTTTTTAGGCGATAAGGTGCTCGGGACTCAGCGCACCATTACGTTGGGCGCCGTGGTATTGATGATTGGTTACTTCATGATGGGCATGGCCGGTACCAACAAGGATATGGTATTCCTGGCACTCGGTGCTATTGCCTGCGGTAACGGTATCTTCAAGGCCAATCCGTCTTCACTGCTCTCCAAGCTCTATGAAGGGGCAGAGGAAGAACTGGACAGTGCCTTTACCATGTACTACATGGCTGTAAATATCGGTTCGTTCGTTTCCATGCTGCTCGTACCTATCGTAGGTGCGCAGTACGGTCTTGACCTGGGCTTTATGATTTGCGCTATGGGCCTGGTGCTGGCCATCGGCGGTTTCGTAAGCTTCCGTCATCTGGTGCGGGGCATTGACTCTCCGGCAGGTGCGGAGAAACTGTCCATGCCGAAACTGTTGGCAACCATTGCCGGCGTTGTGGCAATGACCTTTGTATCCAGCTGGCTGCTCAGCCATCTGTCCGTAGCTCATTGGCTGCTGCTCGTCATTGGCATTTTGGTTTATGGCGTATTCATCAAGATGATTTTCCAGTCCTCCGGGGCTACGCGCAGTCACATGATTGCCGCTATGATTCTGATTGTCGAGGCTATCGTGTTCTTCACGCTGTACAATCAGATGCCGACGTCGCTCAACTTCTTTGCGATTAAGAATGTGGAACACAGCATTATGGGCATAAATATTCCCGATGCACAGGTGTTCCAGACCCTCAATCCGTTCTGGATTATGCTCGCCAGCCCGGTTCTGGCTTTCCTTTATTCCCGTTTCGGCAGCCAGGGCAAGGATTTGTCCATGCCGGCCAAATTTGCGCTCGGTATGCTGCTGACGGCAGGTTCCTTCCTCGTGGTTGGTTTCTCGGCGAACTTCGCCAGTGAAGCCGGTATCGTGTCCGCCTGGTGGCTGGTAGGTTCCTACTTCCTGAGCTCCATCGGCGAGCTTCTCATCAGCGGTCTGGGCCTTTCCATGATTTCCAAACTCGTGCCGCAGAAACTCATCGGCTTCCTGATGGGCGCATGGTTCCTGACCACGGCTATTTCCTCCATTATCGGTGGCTGGGTAGCCAGCCTTACGGCTGTGCCGAAGGACGTTACCGACCCTGTGCTGACACTGGGCGTTTACTCTGATGTATTCACGCAGATTGGTCTGGTTACGCTGGGCGTAACGGCGGTTATGGCGTTGACGGTTCCCATGCTCAATCGCCTGATTAACAAGCAGGATGATGCTGAAGCGGAAGTGGAAGCAGAAGCTGTTTTGGAAAAATAATTTAAAAAAAGTATTGACATCTGCTCTCGAAGTCGCTATAATAATTTTTGTTGATTGCGAGAGCGGTTGACCAATGACTCAGTAGCTCAGTTGGATTAGAGTATTTGACTACGAATCAAAGGGTCGGGGGTTCGAGTCCCTCCTGGGTCACCATATTGAAATGATAAACCTCTATTCTTCTAGGAGAATAGAGGTTTTTTGTCAATTGTTGCGGAAATGTTTTTCCATTTTTCCTAATTGGTAGACTTTAGGCAACACCAATTCCTCCTTCTCGGGCAAGTTCCCCTATAATAAATGCGTTTATATGTTGGAGGAATATAGGTTTTGTTGAGCGAACAAGGGGCGATTCTGTCATGAAACGTAGAGAGTTTCTGAAATCTGCAGTGGCGTTCTTAGGATGGTTTGCTATAGGCGGTATGTCTATGGGCTTTGCCAAGGAGAGGGATTATTATCATATTCTGCTTATCAGCGATTTGCATCTGCCTGTGCGGAAAAAGGAATTTCCTGACAAGGAAACGCAGGATGAGATTTGGGCGAAAAAACAGAGCCTGCTTAAAACCGTAAATGCCTGGGGGGATGTGGATGAAGTCGCTTTGTTGGGAGACTTGGCTGCCCGTTATGGCAATGAGAAAGAGTTCCGCGTGGTAGATGATTATTTGGGGCAGCTGCAATTCCCTTATTATGCGGTGGCAGGTAATCATGATTATGCATACAAGGATGAGCCGGTTAAGTCTAAGAAGGGCAAAAAGCACAAAAAGGCAGAAGGGACTTTAGCAGAGAAACGGGCCAAACTGGCAGCTTTTCAAAAGCGGTATCATTTGCCCGGTGCTTATTATGCCCGTGATGTGGGGCGGTGCCGGCTGCTTTATCTGTCACCGGATGGCTGCCGCAGTTCGGTGGACATTGCGGATGAGCAGCTGGCCTGGCTGAAGAAGGAGATTGCGGCCCATCGCCATGGGCCGATATTGTTCTTTTTTCATGGCCCGATTAGGGGAACTTTGCGTACTTATAACAAGAAGATTAACACCGTGGCGGCCACTGCACAGCCGTCGCAGAAACTGTTGGAAATTTTGGCAGATGTTCCGCCGGGCAGTTTGTGGATATCCGGCCATACGCATACGCCGCCGACTAATGACAGTTATGCGGATATCCGTGTGAATCGCATCAATGAAAATCTGGTCAATATCCACAATCCGACAATAGATGCGCGGCATTTGTACACCAATTCACTTTATATTTACCAAGACCGTATTGTCATTCGTACTTACGATTATGATAATGGCGTTTGGCTGGACGAGTTGGAACGGACATTTCCTTATTGACGAGGCGCGCTAAAAACGGCCAATAGCGCTTGTTTTCAGGCTGCGGAAAACAAGCGTTTTATAGCGAAAAAAACTTGCATAAGGCCTTGTAAATGTGTTACTATTTACTGGAGACTGTAATTAAAGGGAGGCTTATCGAATGCTTACCGTTTTGATGATAATTGATGCTATTGTGGCCATTGGCCTTATCGCATCGGTACTGGGACAGGAAGCAAAATCCGCCGGTATGGGCGGCATGGGCGGCGGTGCAGACACCGTCTTCTCCGGCAAGGCACGGGGAATGGATGCCCTGCTGGCGCGGGTGACGGTGGTACTTGCCATCTTGTTTGCCATTATCACCATGGTGATTGCCAAAATGACAAGCTAATAGCGCTATAGCGGTCAAATCCCTGTTCTCTTACGAGCAGGGATATTTTGAATTTTGGGGGTGGAAGGATGATTTTACCGGGAGCGGAGCCCTTCTTTATGCCTGGTGGAAAAAAGGGTGTGCTTCTGATTCATGGGTTCACGGGGCTGCCGGCAGAACTTTTGCTGATGGGGCAGCATTTGAATAAGGCAGGCTTTACGGTACTGGGCGTGCGTTTGGCCGGTCATGGCACGACTGTAGAGGATATGAGCCATATGACCTGGGAAGACTGGATGGATTCGGTGCGGGATGGTTATGCCTTGCTGTCTGGCTATTGTGAGGATATTTCCGTTATCGGGCATTCGATGGGCGGGCTTTTTGCGCTGCTTTTGGCTACGGAAGAAATCGTCTCCCATGTGGTGACGCTGGCAGCACCCATCTTTATCCCCGAAGAACGGGGCCTTGCGGCACTGCCGCCGCGGGAGGCCTGCTATGGCGGTTTTGTGCCCAAGGCGCGCCGCCGGCTGAAAAACGTTCCACCGGCTGCCAACTGTACCTATCGGAAAATGCCGTTGATTTCCATTCACGAACTGGTGGACGTTATCGAAAAGACCAAGGGAGCTGTCGAGGAAGTGACGGCTCCGGTGCTCATCATGCACAGCCGTGATGACCATACCGCCGCGCCGGTGAGCGCGGATTACATCCTGTCCCATGTGCAGGGACAGGCGCGAATCGTCTGGCTTAATGAATCCGGGCATCTGTTGCCCCTGGCCAGCGAAAGAGAGAGAGTTTTTGAAGAGGCTGCGGCCTTCCTGCAAGCTTAATGGCAGGAGAATCGAAATTTGTAAGGAGAACAAATGGACTTAAAAGAAAGAATCCTCGCTTATATGCGGGAAAGTGCCTATAAACCTTTAACCGAAGAGGATTTAGGCGAAGCGATGGGGCTGACGGATGAAGAGTTAGTGGATTTCCCCGTGGCGCTCGAAGAACTGGAGCAGGACGGCGCCATTATTAAGAATCGCAGTGATCTGTATGGTGTGCCGAGCCGGATGCACCTAGTGGTGGGCCGCATCTCCATGACGGCCAAGGGCTTTGGCTTCATCATTCCCGACGTGCGGGAAACGGATGAGGAAACGGATGTATTCGTGCCCGCTAATGCTGTGGGCTCCGCCATGCATGGGGACCGTGTGGTGGCCCGTGTCACGCCGGCGCAGGAGGAAGGTCGTTCCCGCGAAGGGGAAATCATCCGCATTCTGGAGCGGGCCAATGAAAAGATTGTGGGCACCTTTGAGCGCAGCAAGACCTTTGGTTTTGTTACGCCGGATAACGTGAAACTCACGCAGGATATCTTTGTGGCGAAAAAGTTTTTCAAGGGTGCTAAGACCGGCAGTAAGGTGGTCGTAAAAATCACCAAATGGCCGAATGGCCGCCGCAGTGCGGAAGGCGAGGTCATTGAGGTGTTGGGCAAGGTGGGCGACCCCGGTGTGGATGTGCTCTCCGTTATGCGCCAATATGATTTGTCGGAGACCTTCCCCGAAGATGTGCAGGCAGAAGCCACGGCTACGGAAACGGAACCGAATCCGGCGGAATACGCGGGACGCCGCGACAGGCGTGATTTGCAGATTGTGACCGTTGACGGCGAGGATTCCAAGGATTTGGACGATGGCGTCTATGCCCGCAAGAATCCCGATGGTTCCTTCTTCCTGGGCGTATATATCGCCGATGTGAGCCATTATGTACAGGAACATGCGCCGCTTGACCGGGAAGCCTATGCCCGCGGGACGAGCGTGTATCTTGTCGACCGCGTTATTCCCATGCTGCCCAAGGAGCTTTCCAATGGCATCTGCAGCCTGAACGCCGGCGTTGACCGCCTGTCCATGGCCTGCGAAATGCAGATTTCGGCAGATGGTGAGGTAACAAGCTACGAGATTATCCCGACGGTGATTCATGTTTACCGCCGACTGACTTACAATATCGTCAACAAGGTTCTCGTGGACAAGGCAGAGCCGTTCTTGTCCGATAATGAGGATATTCTGCCCATGCTGGAAACGCTGGCCGAGCTGCGCCATGCCTTGAAGGCCAAGCGCCATCGCCGTGGTTCCATTGATTTTGACCTGCCGGAGGTCAAGGTCAAGCTCGATGAAAACGGTCACCCCGTGGCACTCATTAAGCGTGAGGGCAGCCTGGCTGAGTCCATTATCGAGGAATGTATGCTGGCAGCCAACGAAACGGTGGCCCGCCATATGGACACGAAGAATCTGCCCTTTATGTACCGTGTTCACGAGCAGCCGAGCGAAGAAAAAATCGAGCGCCTCAACAATCTGCTGGCGGCTTTTGGCCTGTTCGTCAAGCAGGACGAGCAGGGGCATATCCAGCCCATGGACGTGCAGAAGGTACTGGAAAAGGTCGAAGGCCGTCCGGAAGAACGGATTCCATGCAGCAGGCCCGCTATAGCGAGCTGAGCCTGGGTCATTTTGGCCTGGCTGCCCGCTACTATACGCATTTTACCT
Source organism: Pseudoselenomonas ruminantium (assembly GCA_902798865.1). Taxonomy (GTDB): domain Bacteria; phylum Bacillota; class Negativicutes; order Selenomonadales; family Selenomonadaceae; genus Selenomonas_A; species Selenomonas_A ruminantium_L. Next base: position 15,930 of record CADBYQ010000053.1, read on the forward strand.
CGCCGATTCGCCGCTATCCGGATTTGATTGTACATCGTTTGCTCAGGGAGACCTTTGCTACGGGCAGTCTGCCTGTAGAGCGTCAGGCCAAGCTCAAGATGGTTCTGCCGGAGATTGCCGACCATACTTCTCAGCGGGAGCGTGTCGCCATCGAGGCGGAACGGGAAACCACGGACATGAAGAAAATCGAGTACATGGCGCAGTTCGTGGGTGAGGAATTCACCGGCGTTATCAGCGGTGTGACCGCCTTCGGCATCTTTGTGGAGCTCGATAACGGCGTGGAAGGTCTGGTTCATGTTTCCACCATGACCAATGACTATTATGAATATGTGGAAGAACAATATGCAATGATTGGCGAGCGCACCCGCACGCGGTACCGTCTGGGTGACGAGGTTGAGGTAATCCTTGCGCGCGCCAATGTGGAGGAACGGAATTTGGATTTTGTGTTAAAAGACAACGGCCAGTATGTGCCGGAGCGCCCTGCACAGAAGGGCCAGAACAGCAACAAGGGCAAAGGGGAAAGAAAGCCCAAGGCTCCGCGCCCCAAGAAAAAGCCGCTGCTGGAAGATGAATTGATTGCGGAACCCATGCTGACGGAAGAAGAAACCAAGCAGAAGGAACAGAAAGAGCATAAACCGAGAAAACACAATGGGCATAAAAAGCGCGGTGCTTCCGGGGAAAAATTGGCCCATACGGATAAGCGCGAGGGGGAAGCCCGAAAGCCGAAGGCTGACCGCAGCCGCCGTCAGGGCAAGGCAGAGCGCGCCGATAAGGAAAGCCGCCTGGGTGCAGGTTCTTTCCGGGGCGAGAACCGCCGCAATCGCGAAGAACGCCGCAGCGACAAAGAGGTGGGCTACCATCGCGTTTATGTGACGGGGCTCAACAGCGCCGTTTGGCCGGACCCTCCCGGATACCATGAAAAGAAGGAGCGGGAGATGGCAGCAGCCGCCGCTAAAGCCGAAAAGGAAAAATCCAAGAAATCCCGTGGCTCCCGCCGCCCTCGTCCGCATCGCAAGACCGAAGGCGGTACGGCTAACAGCAAATAATGAGGTGAGCAAATGGGCAAGAAAAATATCGGCATGAAGGTGGTCTGTGAAAACCGCAAGGCGCGCCACGATTACTTCATACACGAAACCTTTGAGACGGGGCTTGCCCTCGTGGGGACAGAGGTAAAATCCCTGCGTGCAGGCAAGGCCAACCTCAAGGACAGCTATGCCATGATTAAGGATGGGGAAATTTTCGTGGAAAATATGCACGTTTCCCCCTATGACCAGGGCAATATCTTTAACCATGACCCACTGCGGGCCAGAAAACTTTTGATGCACAAGAGTGAGATTGTTAAACTCTTTGCCAAGACCCGCGAAAAAGGGTTCACATTGGTGCCGCTGAAAATCTACTTCAAAAATGGCAAGGCCAAGCTGGAACTGGCACTGGCCTCCGGTAAGCACAACTACGATAAGCGGCAGGATCTCCACGAAAAAGCCGCCAAGCGGGAAGTGGAACGGGCGCTCAAAGACAGACAGCGCTACTGATTTGTAATATTGTAAAGTACCTGCCTTTAATGTTATAATAGGCAGGTACTTTTAATTTTGAAGGGGAATAATTTTATGAATGAGAATGGTAACTTAAAGCGGGGGCTCAAGAACCGCCACCTGCAGATGATTGCCCTGGGCGGTGCCATTGGCACAGGCCTGTTCTACGGTTCAGCCTCGACCATTGCGCTGGCGGGGCCGGCGGTCATGCTGGCCTATTTGATTGGCGGCATTATGATTTTTTTCATCATGCGCATGCTGGGGGAAATGGCAGTAGATGAACCGGTGTCCGGCTCGTTCAGCCATTATGCGACGAAATATTGGGGCAAGTTTCCCGGCTTTATGTCCGGTTGGAATTATTGGTTTAACTATGTGCTGGTATCCATGGCCGAGCTTACGGCGGTGGGCATTTATATGCAGTTTTGGTTCCCGGATTTGCCGCAGTGGATTGCGGCGCTTATCTGTCTGGTGGCCATTACGGCGCTGAATCTCATCAATGTACGGTTGTATGGGGAAACCGAATTTTGGATGGCGCTGATTAAGATTACCGCCATCGTGTTGATGATTGTGCTGGGCGTATATATCTTGCTCGGCAGTCCGCAGCCTTTCCCCGATAATCTCAGCAATCTTTGGTCCTATGGTGGCTTTTTGCCTAATGGTGTATGGGGCCTGGCCCTGGCCATTGCGGTGGTCATGTTCTCCTTTGGCGGCATTGAGCTTATCGGTATCACCGCCGGCGAAGCGGAAAATCCCGACAAGACCATCCCGACGGCCATCAATCAGGTTATCTGGCGTATTCTCATCTTCTATGTGGGCACGATGGCCGTGCTCATGGCCCTCTGGCCGTGGAAGGAAGTCGGCATGGAGGCCAGTCCCTTCGTGCAGATTTTCATGAGCGTGGGTATTCCGGCGGCAGCGCATATCCTCAATTTCGTGGTGCTGACGGCGGCGGTGTCGGTTTATAACTCGGCCATCTACAGCAACAGCCGCATGCTTTATGGTCTGGCGGCTAAGAATGAGGCGCCGAAGTTCTTAGGTGAGCTTTCAAGCCGTGGCGTGCCGGTGCGGGGAATTTTCGTTTCTTCGGGCATAACGCTTATCTGCGTGGCGCTGAATTACTTTTTCCCAGGGCAGATTTTTATGCTGCTGATGTCCATTGCCACGATAGCCGCGACCATCAGCTGGCTTACGATTGTCATCACCCATCTGAAATTCCGGGCCTATTGCAAGGCACACGGAAAGGACACAAAGTTCAAGTCCCCGCTCTATCCCTTCATCAACTATCTGTGCATCGCCTTCCTGCTGAGCATCTGGGGCCTCATGACCCAGATTGAGGGCATGGACCTGGCGGTCTACATCCTGCCGGCATGGCTCCTGTGTCTATGGCTCGGCTTTAAGTATCAGAATAAATAACCACAACATTAACGAAAGACCTTGATGCCTTTTTCGCAGCGTTTGACAAGCTTGTCTAAGCGAAGAAAAATATTACCAGTCCCCCGCGGGCTTAGGTTGTATGTTACATAAATGTGTCAAGGCGCCTGTGGGGGTTGGCAGTATTTTTCCTCCGCTTAGACAGGCTTGTCAAAAGTTGCGGAAAAACATCACCAGCCTACATGAGCGCCTTATCACATCTATGTAACGTACAACCTAAGCCCACGCTGAG
>CADBYQ010000054.1 GCA_902798865.1 Pseudoselenomonas ruminantium
ACTCGTTACGGAACTTTCCATTGGCGTAACGACATTCCTCTTTAACGTCATCACCTTCGCCTGGGCAGGCGAGGACGGCGTAGCTGCCATCTCCGTTATCCTCTATGCCGAAATGCTCCTAACCTCCGTTCTCGTCGGTTTTTCCAATGGCATTGCGCCCATCTTCTCCTATCAGTTTGGGGCCAAAAATTACCGCGAACTGCTGCGGTTGATGAAACTTGCCCTGCTGGGCATTACGCTGTTCTCCGTTACGGCGTTCATCGGTTCCCGTGTGCTCGCCGAGCCGCTTATTCACCTGTTCCTGCCGGACGGCGGTTCCGCCTACAGCATCACCGTGAATGGGTTCCTGCTCTTTGGCTTCAGCTTCCTGCTGTCGGGCTTTAACCTCTTTACCTCCGGATTCTTTACCGCGATATCCGACGGCAAAACCTCGGCTATTGCCTCCTTCGCCCGCAACCTTGCCGGGATTGTCATTTTCCTGCTGTTGCTGCCAAAACTCATTGGCTTTAGCGGCGTATGGCTGGCCGTGCCGGCCGCTGACCTTGCTGCTGTCCTGCTTTCAGCATTCCTGCTCTACGAGCAGCGGCAAAGCTTTTTGGGACTCTATCAGGAACGCCGCTTGCAACGCAGCAAATACCGCCATATTCCCCAGACTGCCAACTTAAAATAATTTTTCAAAAAAAGTGTTGACAAGCAGGTAAAAACCCCGTATAATTTATTTCTGTTGACAGACGTCACACAGGGGTATCGCCAAGTTGGTAAGGCACGGGTCTCTGAATCCCGCATGCGTTGGTTCGAGTCCAGCTACCCCTGCCATTTAAAAATTCAAGGAGCCGTGAAGCGGCTCCTTTTTTGTATTTAATCATACTTATCATTTTTAAGTATCTATGTTAGTATAATATTGAGGTGAATATTATGCTATACAGTTTAGAAAATGACCAATTATGCGTGCAGGTACGCAGCTATGGTGCAGAACTACGCTCCATCAAGGAACGCGCCGATGAAACCGAATATCTTTGGGACGGCAATCCCACCTGGTGGAAATACAGTTCACCGGTACTCTTTCCCATCGTCGGCAAACTTCAGGATGGAAAATATCGTGTAGATGGCCAGGAATATGAACTGCCCGGGCATGGGTTCGGACGTATCTCCGAATACGAACTGGTCAAAAGAGAAAAGGACTATATTGAGTTCGCACTGAAATGGTCCGAAGATACCTTAAAGGTTTATCCATGGAAATTCCAGTTGAACATTGCCTATGCCTTAAAGGATAATGAAGTGGAAGTCATTTGGAAAGTCCAAAACCTCGATGACAAGGAAATGATTTATTCCATTGGCGCCCATACCGCCTTCCGCTGCCCGTTGGTACAGGGTGAGGAATTCAGCGATTACTATCTGTCCTTTAATCAGGCTGAGGACAATGTAAATATGCCGCTCAACGACAAGGGACAATTTCTGACCACGCCGGGACAAGCACATTTGCAGGGTCAGACTCTGGATTTGAACTACGAAATGTTTAAGGGCGACGCTTTGGCCTACAAGGCACTGAAATCGGATGAAGTAACCATCTGCTCACACAAAAGTGCCAAGAAAGTTGCGATGTCTGCCAAAGACTATCCCTTCTGGGGCTTTTGGACTCCGGCACAGGGCGGCGCCCCCTTCCTTTGTCTCGAACCCTGGCAGGGCCATGCAGACTACGAGGGCTTCAGCGGCGAATTCAAAGACCGTGAAGGCAGCCTAACCCTCGCTGCAGGCGAAACGCAGAGTTTCCATTATACTATCAAAATCGGCTGTTAAGCACAAAAAAAGACAGGTTACCCACTATTTCATTACCCATAGCGGATAGCCTGTCTTTATTTTATTCCAATGCCTGTTTTTCCTGCTTGCGCTTACGATACCGCAGGTACATCACGGCGATAATCACGGCACATACACCGACAAAAATCAAGCTGGCCTGATGACCGACCTTCAGCATAACTTCCCAGCTCTTGCCGAGCATCATACCGGCAAAGAGAATGAGCGCCGTCCAAGGCAGCGAGCCAAGGAAAGTCAGCGTCAAAAACTTTTTCATATCCACATGGGCAAAGCCTGCGGGCAGGGAAATGAAGGTTCTGACCACCGGCAGCATACGGCTGAAGAATACCGCTTTGAGGCCGTATTTATCAAACCAGTTCTGCGCAATATCCACATGGGATTTTTTGACGAAGAAATAATGTCCGTACTTGTCCACAAACGTACGGCCGCCGTAGTGACCTACGGCATAAGCAAAGATGGAACCGGCCATGCCGCCCACCATACCGGCAATCAGCGCACCGGTGAAGGTCATCTGGTCAGCAAAAATCAAATAACCGGCAAAGCCCAAAATGAGCTCGCTCGGAATGGGAATGCAGGCATTTTCTGCCGCCATCAGGATGGCTACTGCCACATATCCCCAGGATGCGATAAACTCCAAAAAAATCGATGAAAACTGTTCCATTCAAAATTCCTTTCTGATTTCTGTTAAAACATATCCTTTTTCCACAGGGCATAAGCTCCCGTTACACTGATGCCAAAGGCTATCATCATAATGTAGAAAAAGCCGTGGCTGTCATCGGTAAACGGCACCGGCACATTCATGCCGAAGAAGCTGGATACCACTGTGGGAATAGCGATGATAATCGTCATTGCCGCCAAGAACTTCATCACGAGGTTCTGGTTGTTGGCGATAATGGACGTAAAGGTATCGGCCATGCGGGCGAGAATCTTGCTATACATCTCCACCATTTCCTTGGCCTGCTTATTCTCGATAATAACGTCTTCCAGCAAATCCTCATCTTCCTCATACGCCTTGAGAATCGGTGTGAGGGCGGGGTTATTGCGCATGCGCAACAGCTTGTCGAGCACCGCACCATTGGAACGGATAGCCGCGTTAAAGTACGTCAGGCCCTTCTGCAGTTCCAACAGGCGCAGGATTTCGCTGTTTTTCATATCATGGCGCAGCTGGTTTTCAATATCGTCGGAAAGCTTGCTGATCTGACGCAGATAGCGCAGATAGAAGGTCGCCGACTTATACAAAATCTGGAACAAAAAGCGGGTTTTCTTATAGGTACGGAAAAGCTTTGCCGTACGCTCATTGAACTCTGCCATAACCGGTGTTTCTTCCAGACAAACCGTGATGATGTAGTCTTCGCTGACAATAATGGCCAAAGGCAGGGCATCGTAGCTATCCTCGCCCCGGTTCACGGCTACGTTGGTCAGAACCATGACGGAATCATCCTCAATATCCGTATGGGAGCGCTCCTCATCATCGAGTGCGGAACGCAAAAAGTCCGGGTCAACCTCGGTGAGATTGCTGACCACTTTCAGCTCATAAGGCGTAGGGTCAACAATATTTATCCAGGCCCCCTTCTCCAGGGTCTTAAGCGTCAACTCCTGTAAAGGGCCGCTTTCCAAGGATTTGTAAATCTTTAGCATGGATATCTCCTCTCTATATGGAGAGCACCATGCCCATTATCTTATGCTGCAAGGATAATGGTGCTGACGCTCCCTATTGTAAATGTGCATCGCTTTGGTTTTACCGTATCAGGGTGATCATCCATTATCCTCACCAGCCTTTCTGTCAAAATTTTTTCCGCCTACAATTATAAACCTTGCAGCTCCCACTTGTCTACAATAATTTCGCACAAATAGAACCGGAAAAAGCCTGCTGTCGGGCTTTTTCCGGTTCCGTATTTCTATGCTATTGAAGCTTACAATTTGAACTTGTTAATGGCAGCCTGCATATCCGATGCCAAATGAGCAAGGGACTGGGAAGCAGCGGCTATTTCCTCGTTGGATGCCGACTGTTCTTCTGTCGATGCCGAAATCGAGGACGTATGGTCGGCCGTCCTGCGGCTGACGCTGTCAATGGAATCTACCGCATCGACGATATTTCCCGCTCCAGAGGATACGGAATTCACCGACGTGCTGATTTCATCAATCTGATTGCGGATGTCGTTAACCTGTCCCATAATATCCTGGAACTGTTCGCCCACATCCCGGATAGCCTTGGCCCCCAGCTGGACTTCCGTCTTGCCTTCTTCCATAGCGGATACCGCATGGGCAGTATCCTTCTGAATGGTCAAAATGCGTTCCTTAATCTGCTCTGCCGATTCCTGCGATTCAGCAGCCAGCTTGCGCACTTCGTCCGCTACAACGGCAAAGCCCCGTCCATGTTCACCGGCGCGAGCCGCCTCAATAGCGGCATTGAGTGCCAAAAGGTTGGTCTGGTCGGCAATGGAGGAAATCGCCTCCACAATCTGGCCGATTTGCTGGGAGCTTTCGCCCAAGGTACGCACCACATCGGCAGAATTCATAACACTCGTTTCGATGTGGGCCATCTTGGTCGTAGCATCCTTCATCAAGAGCTCGCCCTGCTTGGCTGCCTCGGATGTTCCTACCGCAGCCTCCGTAACCTTTTTGGTCTTTTCCGTCATGGCGGTAATGTCAATAAAGACTGCATCCACATTCTTCTTGGCACCATCAATATCGGCAAGCTGCTGGTCCATCCCATTCGATACTTCGCCGATGGTTTCGGCAACATGAACAGAGGCATCTGCCGACTGCTGCGCATTAGCCGTAAGTTCTTCAGACGCTGCCGCTACCTGTTCCGAAGTCGCCGCCATCTTACTGATTAAGTCATGCAGATGTTCCTGCATGGTGTTAAATGCCCGCGTCATCGAGCCGATTTCGTCTTCAGACTCCACAGGCAGCTGCGGTACGCGCAGGTTGCCATCAGCCAACTGGCTGGCCTGACCTTCCAGCGCCACAATGGGTTTAGTAATCCGGGCCGCAAAGGTAAGGCACATCCCCATGACGAGCAACAGGCCTACCACAATCAGCACACCATAAATGAGCCGCAAACGCTGAATCGGTGCAAACACAAAATCAGTCGGCACAGCCATGCCAATCAACCAGCCGGTAGTCGGTACCGTAGTATAGGCAAAAAGCTGTTCCTCCCCATCCGCATCCGTATAGGTGAAATAACCGCTGCCAGTCTGGAACATGCTGTCCAGTTTCTCCCCTACGCCCTTGATGTCCTTCGCTTCAGACATAGGCTGTTCCTTGCCAGACGTTGCTAAAAGTTTGCCCGTCTTTTCAACAATATAGCCTATCCCCTGATTGCGATACTTGATATGCTGTACCTGTTCTTTCAGCACCGTCAGGGTAATGTCGCCGCAGATGGCACCGCGGAACTGCTTGTTTTCCCCATAGAACGGCGCTACTGCCGACACAACCAAGTCGCCGGTACTCTTACTGGTATATACATCCGTATATACGGTCTTGCCAGCCTCGCGTGCCTGCGCATACCACGGACGCTTGCGCGGGTCAGTCTTGCCCGTTTCATCCGGGCTGTTATACGGCAGGAACATACCATTCTCATCACCACGGGTCATCTCCTGAATATCCTTATCGGACGCAGCCACGCTCAGGAGCATTTTCATGTCCTCATTGTCAAATTCCAGGCCGCTCTTTTCCACATCGGTCATCAAATCTGCCTGTGAAGTAACCGGCTTAGCTTTCTCACGCAGCCAGCCATCCACTACCTCTCGTTCCGTGTTGACATTGGCCACAATCTCCTCGTTTACCGCCTCCGACAGATTATCGTAAGCCGTAAAGTAGCCTGTTACCGATACAATGGTCAATATAATGCCCACTATACCTGCCAGCACAATGAACTTCTGCTTAATACCCATGTTTTCACTCCCTTACATTTTACCTCATCATCAGCCTTGATTTATACCCATTTGAGACAACTATTCTACATGCAACCTAAAATTTCCTGCTGAATTTTGGCAGAGCAAAATATATTTTTTTTCCAAATATCAAAAAAGCGCCGACAAGTCAAAAATGACCAGTCAGCGCTGATATTGCATTTGGTGGAGATGAGGAGAATCGAACTCCTGTCCGAAATACATCCACATCACAAGGCATTATCGCAATAGCTGGAGGATGCCAGCATCATAGAAGCGCAACTCTGGGATTCAGAGTTCCCCACCACCTTGTTTTGCGAAAACAAGGAAAACTGCTGCGCTTATTTGAAACCCTCAGCCCTGCCCGCAGCTAGTGATACCGAGGGGGCTACTAAGCCGAAGCTTAGGCAGCGTATGCGTAATCGAATTCGTCAATTACATTTAGCGGTTAAGAGTTAGGCTTCATAACCATTGGCCTGCGAACCTCGTGGCTTCAATACCCCGTCGAAACCATTACATCCCCAAATTCAATTGTATAGATAAGCATAGCATACATAGGCGATTTCTGTCAATGAAAATATCCATATTGAGGGAAAACGACTGAACATAATTGCTTTTTAATCAAAATATAATTCAATTCTCAGCGGATTCCAAGAATCGGCGCGTAGGATAAGAGTCATGGAAAAAAGCCCCAAGGATGGTCTGTTACATTTTGAAAGGGGATTATCTCAATGAACAAGAAACTATTCGCCGCAGCCGCTTTGGCCGCAACCACTTTTACCGCAGGTCTTATCGGCAATGTCGCCAGCGCTAATCAGGCACCGGCTCCCAAAGCGCCTGTCATGCAACAACAGCAGGACAAGCAGGATGTAAAAGCACCGAAAGCTGAGCCGCAGAAAAATGACGTAAAAAAACAGGACAAAAATAAAGCCGTAAACGAAAAACAGCCAAAACCGCAGCAGGAAAAAGAACAACAGCCGCCAAAGGCTCGCTAATAACTACGGGGATGTGACTATGAAATCCATGGTCACACCCCCGTTTTCTTTTACACGTTTAACACACGCGGGCCACTATTCTCACCGACCAGAACTTGCAAGTGCTGAAAATCAGCGTACCGAAATATACATCCATCGTTGCCAGTTCCATAGGAAAAATTCAGCGCCGCAGGCTGAAGGCCGACCATACGCCGGAAAATGTTCCCCTCTATCCTTATGAAATTCCCCACCGCCTGTCCAGCCTTTCCCTGCTGGATTTTTCTGCCCAAACTTTGCCTGACACTACACGCCATGACCTTGATGCTATGGAACGGGAGCGCCTGCGCAATATCATCCGCACCTATCATGGCGAACCCACACTGCTGGAATTGGATGATTTGGAACTGGACAAAGCCCTGCGGCTTGTCTCCAAAGTCGGTGAAGATTATGTGCCCACCGTTACCGGTATGCTCCTTATCGGCCGTCAGGAACGCTTGCAGGAACTTATCCCCACCGCTGAATCATCCCTGCAAATTATGGATAACGGCCAGCTGCGCATCAACGAAACCTACACACAGCCCTTGCTGGCCAGCATTGAAAAAATCAACCATTACTTCACCACCATCAATCAGGAAGATGAAATGGACGTAGGCATGTTCCGCGTGCCCATTCCCCATTATGCACCCCAAGCTTTCCGCGAAGCATTGATAAACGCCTACAGCCACCGGGATTACTCCCTGCTCGGCCGGGTTCGCGTACTTATTGAACGGGAGGGCATCACCATCAGCAACCCTGGCGGCTTTATTCAGGGCGTTACCTATGACAAGCTCCTTGACGCCGAACCACACGGGCGTAATCCTGTGCTGGCTGACTGTCTGAAACGCATCGGTCTTGCCGAGCGCTCTGGCCGAGGCATTGACCGCATCTATGCAGGAAGCCTGCGCTACGGAAAAATGCTTCCGGATTACAGCAATTCCAATACGGATAACGTACGCCTCTACATTCCTTCCAGCCGCCCGGATAAGAATTTCATCCACCTGCTGACCAAGAAGCAGGAACAACTCCACCGCGACTTCACGATTTACGAATTGATGGTGCTCAGCCAGCTTAAAGGGAATCAATTTCTGACCTGTCAGGAACTCTCTGCCCACACAGGCATTCCCTCCTATAAAATGGAAAACACCTTGGAAACCCTAACGGCAGAAAAAATGATAAAAGCCAGCAAACAAGGGAAAGTTCTCTGCTATACTTTCAGCGAGCAATCCTATAAAACACCCTCCGGCGAAGCCCACTTGGTCAAAGAACCCATCACGGACTACGCCAACTACAACCAGCACATTATGAAACTGGCTAATGAAAAAGGAAACGTGACCCGGGCAGATGTCACCGCCCTTTTACACGTTTCCCCAGCACAGGCCTATCGGCTGTTAAATCGTTTGAAGGAAAATGGTTTGCTTGTTTTGGAAGGGAAAGGAAAAATGGCTCATTACCGCCCTGCTCCATAATACCATACGCTCATTTTTATATTTCCTTTATATCTACTTCGTTATATAATGAAGACATCCAATCAAACAGTCATGTATTAACTAAGGAGGAAAATCATGTTGTATTCAACTTTTTTATTAAAAGACAATATCCATCTTAATGTCTATGTCCTTAGGGAATACGAAGACAGGGATGGTGGAATCAATTTAGCCATCCGCATTGAGCAGGAAGACCACGCTGAAAACTTTAGCGAATGGCGTCTCCCTGATGTCGCTTGTGTTAAGTCTTTTGGTTTCTCCGAATCAGACACCTTCAAAGTGGAGGACTATCTGATATCCAACGAATCCATTATTTGGGACGATTGGAGGGAACACAAAAATGCCCGAACTGCTTGATATATATCTTGGCTATAATTTCTATGTGAAGTCTGATGGTGATGATGAACCCGTCCATGTTCATGTAGCCAAAGGGCATCCCGAACACGCTACCAAATTTTGGATTACCAGGGACTCCGTAGAACTTGCCAAGGATTGTGGCACTGTCGAAGCCAAAGACCTGAGCAAGGTTCTGCGCTACATACGGAAAAATCGGGCACGAATGCTCGAAATATGGTTAGCACACTTCAAACATGCAGAATTGAAGCGATAACCTTTCAAAAGCTCAACTGCCAAAAATGCGCTAAAACTGGGGATGTGACTATAAAACTCATAGTCGCAGCCCCAGTTCTTTTGTATTTTTTTACACTGCAACTTGTGCAAATTTTGCACAAGTTAAATTCTAATTCGTTACTTACCCCAGCGCCACATCCAAAGTCATCATCAACGTGAATCCCACAGCAAAGGTAATAACGCCGATATTGCTGTGTTCGCCTGCGGACATTTCGGGGATGAGTTCTTCCACCACCACATAAATCATGGCTCCAGCGGCGAAGGCCAGAAGGTAAGGCAAAACAGGCAGGACAAGGCTAGCGGCGGCGATGGTCAGCAGGGCGCCGATGGGTTCGACTATGCCTGAAAGCATACCACTGACAAACGCCTTATGCTTGCCCATTCCTTCCGCCCGCAAAGGCAGGGAGATAATCGCACCTTCAGGAAAGTTCTGGATGGCGATACCGATGGACAGTGCCAATGCCCCGCTAAGCGTGATATCGGCATTGCCCGCCAGCCAGCCGGCAAAGACTACACCTACCGCCATTCCTTCGGGGATGTTATGGAGCGTCACCGCCAATAACAGCATGATGTTTTTGGGCAGTTTGCATTTTATGCCCTCTGCCTCCTGCGCATCCATATGCAGATGCGGAATGATATGGTCAAGAGCTAGCAGGAAAAGCGTTCCTGCCCAAAAACCGACCACCGCAGGCAAAAACGCCAGCCTGCCCATAGCTGCACTGCCTTCCATCGCAGGAATCAACAGGCTCCAGACGGATGCGGCCACCATAACGCCAGCGGCAAAACCAGTCAGGCCCTTTTGCACACCCGTTTTTAATTCTTTTTTCAATACGTAAACGCAAGCGGCCCCCAAAGTAGTTCCCAAAAAAGGAATCAACAGCCCCTGCAATACTTCGATTGACAAATACAACCCTCCTAATCAGCATTATCCATAGGAACAAAACTGCCATTCTGCAACAAATAGAGATAGGATTTATCCACCTTACGCCCTAAAATTGCTTCCACAGCATTTTTATACATATCCAGCTGAATCTGATACCGTCGCCGGATGCGGGCAGGGTCTACCAGCCTATCCGTCTTATAATCAATAAGAATAAGCTTGCCATCAGCCGTTTCCACCAACAGGTCAATAACGCCCTGTGTAAAGACCAGTTCCGTTTCTTCCTGCACTTCGGGATAAAATTCCTTGGCCTTCAGCATCCGACTGAAGGGCAGTTCCCGATAGACATAAGGGGCACTTTGCACCCATTTGCCGATTTCCGACGTAAAGAATCCCTGAATGCCTTTGAAATAGACCACTTTACCTGCACCTTCCGGCAAAATACCCTTGGCTTCCATATTGGCTACCTGCTTTTGGATTCCCTGAAAGCTGATATCGCCGGCAAAGTCGAGCCGCTGCATGACCGTATGCATGATGGTACCGCGTTCCATGGCCGAGAGCGTTTTCGCCTGTTCCTGCATAAAGCGCGGGCGCAGCCAATCGGCCTCATCGACTTTAGCTGTATCGGCTGCTGCCGGTTCTTCTGCCGGTGCCGCTTCCAGTTCCTCATCTTCGTTCATCACGATTAACTGCCGGGCGTTTGGCACTTCTTCATCCCAGGCATGACTTTCGGCAAACCGCCGCTTGATTTCCGTTACGGTAAGTTTGGCCGGAACATGGGCAAGACCTCTGTCTGCATACTGCCAGCCCAGCATAGCCTCCACCCTATCCTTATTGGGTGATGATGGCATCGGCGACAGGGTGGCTGCCGCTTGCAGTAAAGCATCCTGCTCGCGTTCTTTTTCTGTGTTATCGGCCACATCAGCTGCCGGGCAAAGGTTAATCTTTACCTGCGCTTCAGGTTCCAGCTGTTTTTCGAGCCCGCCGGCCGCACTTATACCGGCCAATTCCCATAACGGCGCCGCCGCACTATGACGGCACAAAGCGGCAGCTACCCAATCGAGATAGCTGTCTGCCTTGGCAATGACAAAATCCGGCAGTTGGGCTTCTTCACGTTCAACGTAACCGCAATAGCCTTTGGCCTTTTTCTCCGTGTTTTTCGCCGGCAGTACACCGGTCAGAATGAGTTTTTCTCTGGCGCGCGTCATGGCCACATAGAGAATACGCATTTCCTCGGCCTTGGATTCAGCACAGATTTTCGCCGCCACCGACTGCCAGGGCAGGGATTTATAGATTTGCCTCCCCGTATTAGAGCGCTGGGCAAGGCGCACGCCAATGCCGAGTTCCTTGTGCAGCAGGAACGTTCCCTGCGCGTCACGCAAATTGAATTTTTTGGCCATATCGGCCACAATCACCACGGGGAATTCCAAGCCTTTGCTGCGGTGAATGCTCATAATTCGCACGACGTTTTCACTGGCGCCCAATGTACGGGCAACTGCCAAATCGGTATCCCGTTTCTGCAAGTTTTCAATAAAGCGCAGAAAACGGAACAGACCACGGTAATTGCTCCGTTCAAACTCCGCAGCGCGGTCGGCGAGCATACGCAGATTCGCCTGCCGCAAGAGACCGCCTTTCAGGCCGCCCACATAGTCATAATAGCCGGTTTCACGATAGAGCAGCCAAATGAGTTCCGGCACGCTATGACTGATGGAAAACTCACGCCAGCGGGCCAGTTCCTCCTGAAAAGCTGCCGTACGGGCAGCCAGTTTCTTGGGTAATTTGCTATCCAGAGAAAAGCTGGCCAACAGACCGTCATACAAATCACCTGTAGCCGAAGCCAGCCGGATTTTCGTCAAATCTGTCATGGAAAAGCCGCCAATCGGCGAGGCCAGTACAGCCGCCAAGGGAATATCCTGCCGCACGTTGTCAATCACGGTCAGCAGTGCCAATATCAAGCGCACTTCCGGCGCTTCAAAATAACCGCCATCTACATCAGCATAAGCCGGCACACTGTTTTTGCGCAGGGCTTCCAACAGGATATTGGCCTTGCCGCTTACCGCGCGCATAAGCACGGCAATATCACGATAAGCCAATGGGCGATAGCTATTGCTGTCCTTGTCCAGAACCATATAGCCCTGCTCCATCAGCTGCCGATTCAGCCGCAGGGCCATCCGGCCCAGTTCCATCAGCTCCATCGGCGGCAGGACCGCAGCCTTCAGCGCCTCCTGCATCCGTCGCTGTACGGAGCTGCCCTTTTTCTTCAGCGAGAATTCCAGCGCGTCGAGTTTCTCATCCTCGAATGTCAGCGT
>CADBYQ010000055.1:0-10716 GCA_902798865.1 Pseudoselenomonas ruminantium
AACGAACGAGAGCGGCACCAATGCAGCGAAAAATTCAGCATTTGGAATGGGGGCCGGTGTCGGTATCTTTGCCAATCAGAATGATGCCAATATCACGTTGGGCAAGAATGCGGTCATCAATGCGGCCAAGGTGGAAGTCGGTGCTGCCGTAATGGTCAGCAATGTGAAGAACGATGCAAAAATTGTGCTGGATAGCGATGGGGAGAAGTCTGCCCAAATTCAGGGGACGGCAGTTTCTTTTGATGCCTCTGCTGGCATGGGAAAATACAAGGTTACCCAAAAGAAAAAAGATGCTAATGGCAACGAATTAAACGAAACGGAAGAAGTGGATAAAACCAGCAACCTGTCCTATACGGTAAGCGCTGCGGGAACGGCGGAAGACGATACGCCCTCTAAATTTGCATTGGATGGTTCCGTGGGCATCAACACTTTGAAAAACAACGCCATTGTCCTTTTAGCGCAGAAGAGCAAGGTGGACGGCTCTACGGTGAACTTGTCTGCTGATGCAGTCACTCAGGCAGAGGGGAATTATGGTGCAAAGGAAGAAAATGGCAAAGTAGGCATTGGAGCCACGGTGGGCATTCAGAACATCAGCGGCAATAGCCGGATTATGGCGGGTAAAGGCGTAACGCTTAATGGGGCAGAATCTTTGACCACTGCGGCAAGTAATTCTCTCGATGCGAAGAATGAAGTTAAAAATGCTGGCAAAGGAGAGTCCATTGGCGTTTCCGGCATGGTGGCTCTTTCCTATGGGGATAGTAATAGCATTGTTTCTTTAGATGACGAAGTAAATATCACGACGGGGCTCGCTACGATTACTTCCACGAACGCCACTAACATGGATAATTCTGCCCGCAGCGAATCCACGGGGCAAAATGGGGCAAAGGCCTTTGGTATCGGTGTGGGCATTGTCAATTATGATGTGAACAGTCTTGCCATGGTCAGTGACAATGGCAGCGGGATTTCTGCGCCTTCGGGGAATAGCACAGATGCAGAAAAGGCTGCCCAGAAAATCTATCAGGATGCCGCTTTGGCACGGAGCGTTGCTGGGGATACCCTGGCCGGAAAACTGGGAGCTAAAACCACCGGCAATGCCAAGGGCAGCATCACCACGGGCGGGTTGGTTGGCATGGCTCTCACCACGGGCATGATTCAAAATGATGCCAAGGCCAAGGTGGTCTCTGCCGCCTCAGATGATGGAGACGAAAACACCAGGAAGGACTCTGAGAAGTGGAACAAGTGGTCTAAGCAGGGCACGGATGGGGCGAATGAAGCCAAGTCCAACACACAAAATCTGGAGAACACGCAAGAGGCGGGGAAGAACCATGAGGTGACATCCCAGAATGAGAGCGCGGCTCCTAACGCAACCGGAGCCATGGGGGAAGCCAGCCGGGCAGCTGACCCAGATGGGACTAACAATGCGAATGATGAGGGAGCGGCTCCCGCTGCCGGTTCCAAGCAAAGTGCCGGGGCTTCCATCGGCATCGAGGGCAGTGTAGCCCTGACCTTCCTGGGCGGCCGGACGGATGCCGTGCTGGATAACGTGACGGTGAAAAATGAGACTGCTACTCCTGCACCGGTGACAGCTGTCTCCCTGTCTGCTACGGATTTCCTCGGCTCCATTACCCTGGGCGGCACCGATGTTAAGCACTCCGTGAATGCGGGTGACTCCGGGACAAAGGTGGGCATTGGCGGTACTTTCTCCATGAATAGTGTGAATAGAGATGTGGATTCCCTGATTCGGAATTCCGACCTGCCGATGGCACTTATGGTCTCGAACTCTGCCACTAAGATGGGCATTGAAGTTGCGGCGGGTATGGGCGTCAGCACCGCCAAAGGAGATGGCGCGAATATCAACGGCGCGGGCGTAGTGTATTACAATCGAGCAAAACAGGATATTCAGGCGCTTATGCTGAACAATACTGTCATGGGTGCCTCCGTTTCCAATAAGGCTACCAGCACGGACTTCCAGATTGCCGGCGGTCTTGCGGGGACAAAGGGTAGTGGCGCCAACGCCAATGTGGGATTTGGCGGTGCTGTGGCCATCAGCCAGCTGGAAAACAATCTGTCTAGTGGTATCATCGGTGGCAGCTATACCGTTTTCTCGTCGGTGGATGTGGAGGCGCAGAAAGGCACCACCCAGATTAACGGAGCTTTGGCGGGAACCAAAGGCGGTTACGGATTTGAGGGCGCCTTTGCTTACGGCAGCGCGAAGAACAATACCCGTGCTTATATTGATGGGGCAACGGTAACGGGCAGTGTTGTGAACGTCAAGGCAGGAGAAATCCCCGTTGTCAAGACCGATACGCAACTCAGTGACGAAAAGACAAAGAGCGATAGCAAAATTGACAGCAGCATTGACACCAACCCGAACAGCATCAACAACCAAAACTACACCCAAATCGCTGACGGGAAAAAGACTCAGTTAAAGACACAGCTAAAAGAACAGGCGAACTCTGCCTTGGACAAAGAGAAGAAGACCCAGGAAGACAACAAGAAAACCTTGGATGACGCGGGCTTTGATACCACAGGGGAAAGCTATCTCGACAAGGGAAGTGCGGCATCTTCCCTGGATGATGACGTCAAGAATACCGACGAGGGCAAGATTGCAGGGGATGCTGCCAAGGATGAGGATGATGCCAAGGATGAACTGGGCAAAAATCGTAGTCTCACCATTACCGCCGCCATAGGCGGGGGCTGGAATGAGAACGTGGGTGTTGGTGCGGGTATAGCCTATAACTATGTGAAGAACGACATCGCTGCGGATATCAAAGGCTCCACCATCGCGGCAGATACGGTGAACGGCGAGGCAGCCAGCGACGCCACCATTGTCTCTGTCGGAGCAGGTGTGGCCATTGGCGGCAAGACCTTCAACGGAGCCGGCTCCGGCAGCTGGAATGACCTGAAGAATGATACCAAGGTCACCTTTGCCAACAATACCATTACGGGTAAAAATATCAGCGAAAAGGCACAGAACGAGGCTTCCATCATCAATATTGCTGGCGAAGTAGCGGCTGGCAAGGGCATGACCATGGGGCTGTCTTTGGCATACAATTCGCTTAACAACACCACCGGAACATATCTGACTGGGAACACGGTCACTTTGGACGAGAACGGTACGAATAACACCGTCAAATTCTCGACGGCGAACAAGAGCAAAGCTCTGGCCGTGGCAGGTGGAGTGAACGTGAATATCAGCCAGTCCTTTGCGGGTGCCGTGGGAACTGTGGCTATCAACCGGGGCGTGAACAACACGGAAAGCGTCATCGACGGCAAGGCTACAGGCGAAAAAACTGAACTGAAAAACGTTAAGGAACTTTCCGTTACGGCTGAGGAACTGTCGAAGATGACTACTGTGGCGGGCAGTGTATCCGTAGGCGGCAAGAAAGTGGGAATCGGCGGTGCTGTGGCGTATACGTCTGTGGGTTCGGAGAATAACAAGGAGAGACTGCGGGCGGAAATCAATCATGCCGATATCACTACGATGAATGATGGCACGATTACCGTTTCAGCTAAAGATAGCAAGCAAAATAATAATGAATTGGAGAAGTCCCGCGTCATCACCGTGGGCGCTGGCTTTGGCGTGGACTGGGGCAAGAATTTCTTCAACCTCCAGGGCGGGGCTGCCGTTTCGGATATGTACAAGAACAGCTTCGCTGGTCTTAACAATACGAATATCAATGCGTTGAATGCCGCCGCTCACCCAACCATCGATGTTACGGCTGACACCAAGAGCAAGATTAACACCGTGGGTGTTGGTGGTAGTGTGTCTATCGGGTCGCAGGTGAAGGGCGCTGCAGGCGTCGCTATCAATCGCATGAACCAGGATACCAAGGCGGAAATGGCCACGGACAGCGGTACCACTACGGTCAATGCCGGCCTTACGCAGGTGCGGGCTACGGGGGATGGCGATATCCATTCTGTAGGCGTAGGAGGACTGGTAGGCGTAGGTGGTCAGGTGGCCTTTGCCGGTTCCGGCAGCTACAACTACATTGGCAACAATGTGGATGCCATCATCAAGAATCAGAACCTCACCTCGAACAGCAGCGTAGGCGTGGTGGCCCAGAGTGATGACCGCCTTTACAACTTCGCCGGGGGCTTTGCCATTGGTGCCAACACCAAGGCAGGGCTGGGGGCAGCTGTTTCCATCAACAAGATTACAGGCAATACGAATGCACTGGTACAGGGGGGCTTTTTAAAAGCCACCGATACCGGGTTTATTAAGGTTACCCGTCCGAAGGATGACAAACTCTTTACCACGGAAAATCTGGACCTCACAACGGACAGGACAAAACTCAGCGAAAGCCGTACAGAGGAAAGCAAGACTGGCATCGTGGTGGACAGCTCTGCCACCCATACGCTTATTTCCCAGCTGGCTTCCGGCGGCGTAGCAGCTTCCGGCAGTGTGGGTGTCGATTTGGCAGGTACGGTAAACCTCAATACCATCACAGGGGGAACTACGGCCAAAATCAAGGACGCTGACCTCAATACTGCCGACAAATATTCCAATGTGAATGTAAATGCCGTAGACTATACGAATATTGGCTCCTTCACCGGTACGCCCACCGTGGGAGCAGCGGCAACGGCAGGGGTTTCTGTTGGTGTATCTGCGAACTGGGAAACCGTGGAGCGGACAACAGCTGCGGAGCTTTCCTCCACAAGCCTTACTGATAAGAAAAATGTGTATGCGAAGAACCTGACTGTGGATGCGATAGCCAAGCAGGGTTCTTCGGGGCTGTCCTTTGCGGGGGCTGCAGGAGCAGCAGCCACGGCGGGAATTGCCTCCGGCGACAGCATTATGCGCCATAAGTACAACAGCACCATCAGTGCAACTTTGGACAGGGTAAATGCTGTTTTTGACGGCAAGGCGGAAATCAAGGCTGAGCATCTTGGCAACAGCCATGCTGAGAACATAGGTGCAAGCCTGGCTGGCGGCTATGCGGCTGTGGCAGCAGGGGCAGGTGTGTCCGTTATGGATGATACCTCCACTGTCAAGGCTGTAGTGAACAACAGTGACCTGAAAGCAAAGAGCAGCGTGGCAGATAAGGATATTTCTGTCCTGGCGAAAAATGAGAATAACTGGAAGAATACTCTGGTCACCGCCAGCTTGGCAGTGGGACTGGGGGCGGGGCTGGCTGCCAATGTGGGCATCAACAACACCACTAGTGAAACTTCAGCTACGGTGTCAGGCAGCAATCTTGAGGCAGCAGAGGTAGCGATAAATGCCACGGACAAGCTGACGACAGACAACACAGGCGGTGTGGGCGCTGGCGGTATTGGCGGTGTCGGGGTTTCCGTTGCCCTGAACAACATCAACAGCAGTGTCAGCACCCATGTGTCAGGCGGCTCTATCAATGCTGTGAAGAATATCAATGTGAATGCGGAAGAAGTGCGCAAATTTGACAGCAGCGTAACCGGTGTGGCCGTAGGCGGCATCGGCGTGGGTGTCAATGTGGCGGTCACCTCCATCAACAAGGGCATCACCGATGCCCAGCTCAGCAATACCACCAATGAAAATGGCCAGAGCACGGGCACCAATCAGGGTACCAAAGACGAAATCAACATTCACCTGAACGGCACAGACGGCAAAGGCACGAGCACTCAGAGCGTGAACGGCGCCAAGGGTGCGCTCGGCGTCAGCGGTGCGAAATTCTTCGGCCTCAGCGCCTCGGACAGCGACCTCAGTGCGGCAAGAAATACGGTCGTGAGTCTTTCCACGCCAACATACAAAGCGGATACGCCCGATACCCGGAAGCAGGGCGTCCATACCGAGGTAGGCGGGACATTGACGGCTGCGGGTAATGTCAATGTGGCGGCTACGGAGAAGAGCGACATTTTTGAGAAGAATGTGGACGCCACTGTGGGCGGCGGCGTTTCCGCCAGTGTCACGGATGCCATCATCCATACGAACTACGATACGGATGTAACCCTTAATAATGCCAATATCACGGGCAAGAATGTCACCCTCGAAGCCCATCAGGGACAGGCAGGTAATGGCTCGGAAATTGAAGTAAAGGCCGGTGCCGGCGGATTGGGCATTGGCGTAGGTGTAGGCTATGCAGGCATCGTCAACAAGGGAGCCACGGATATTAATATCACAGGCAGCACCATCAAGGGCACGGAAAATGTCACCGTCAATGCCCTGGACGAGAGCAAGCACAAAGCCGACATACTCAATGTGGGCGTGGGTGCTGTCAGCGTTGCCACCACCTTTGCCAGCGTGGAAAATAAGAATAATGTGGGCGTAACGCTTGCCGGTACCAACAATATTTCTGCCGCCAATGGGATCATCACCATTGATGCCAAGCGAGCCAATGTGCTGAACGCCCATACTCAGGGCGTGGGCGTAGGCGGTGGCAACGTGTCGGTGAACCATGCCACCATCGAGGACGGCGGCAAGGACGAGAATAATAATGTCAAGGGACTGGCTACGGCCAAAATCACAGGCACGGGCGGCACCTATAGCGCCAATTCCTTCCATCTGGGGGCAGCTAATGACACCACGGCGAACCTCAGCGCAGGCAATACCACGGTTGCCCTGCTCGGTGTCAGCCGGATGCGGGGCAAGGGGGTTATGGACCTGGGCGCGGAAGTGAGTGTTGCGGGCGGTACCTTCAAAGCGCAGAACGTGGAGTTTACTTCCCGGCTGGGAAGTGCCAATGGCCGCACGCTGGAAGGCAATGTGAAGGGGCATAATGTCTCTGTCGGCGCTGTGGCTCCGGATGCGGTCATTCTGACCACTAACGCCACCGCGAAAGTCAATGTGGCAAACAGCATCTTTGGCGAAAATACCAACCTTACTTTGGAGAATAAGTCCTATGTTGACCGCAAGGCGTATATATACGATGTTACTGTCGGCGGCGTGGCGGTGGGCAATTCCAGCGCAGACATCAGCGGTACGCAGACGCTGACCACCTCCCTTACCGGTAAAAACGGTGTCACGAACAAGCTGGCCGGTCTGCAAGTGGAGACCTATGGCGAGAACACGGGCAAGGCCCTGGCCGATGCGGGCGGCGGCAGCATCGTGGGCTATATCGGCTCCCATGTGGACAACAAATCCACGAATACCGTAAACAGCACCATGGGGGGCAACTGGGATGTCGCGGGCAAGCTGTGGCTGGCAGCGGCCCAGAAGGACGAGACTCGCCTGACGGCCACCGAAGGGCACGGCGGCGTTATCGGCGTGGGCGGCACCAGTGTGGATAACATCATCAATACCACCCTCAAAGCCGATGTGGAAGAGGGCGCGGTAATTAATGCCGACCGGGTTCACATTGGCACCTCCAGTGCCGTTGCTACAGGAGCATATGACGATACCAACGCTAACGGTGATAAGGACGAGCAGGCCTATACATTGAAAGACCATTTCGGCGGCGTCATTTCCGGCAACCGTCTGCGGAGCCTGCTAAAGGTTACGGAAAGCGGAACTGTCACGATTGGCAAAAACGCGAAGATTACCACGAACAACTTGCAGGAATATGTGGCGTCCTCCCATAACGACCTGACGAACCATGCGTCTGCCAAAGGTGGCGCAGCGGCAGGTGTGGTGGACACCGTGGTGGATAATAATATCACCGTCAACAATCTGGTAGATGTAAAGAGCGGTGCGCTCCTCAGCAATGAACAGGTGGCCACCACCGAGGATATTATCCTTGCCGCCTATGACGAACATAAGCTCAATTCCCATGCCGAGGCCACCGTGGGAGGGGCCGCCGGTGTCATGACTTCCGACAACATCATCACCATGGACCGCACGAGCAAGGTGAATGTGGCGGGTACCATCGAAAGCGGCAGCAAGGTGGGCTTGTATGCGGGGGCTAACGAGGGCGGCGTTCTCTCGAATCTCAACGCCGATCTCAAGGCCGGGACTTATAACCATACGGCCATCCCTGTTACTATTCCCAGTGTTAATTATGGCATCACCGCCGACAAGGGAATGGTGGAAGTGAGCGGCATTGTGCGCTCTACCGGGGATATCAATGTCATCGCCAGCGGGGGCAAGGAAGAGGTGGTCAAGGATGAAAGCCTGTTTAACTGGGTCAAGGGCGGCAACAGCACCGAAAAGAAGTTCCTGACCTCTGATGCAGTTACTGCCGAAGAGACCTCAGATGATATGAAAAAGAGCACGGTCAATGTCACCGGCTCGCTTATAGCCGGCACGGCTGCGCCGATCAATCTGACCATCAGTGGCTCTGTGGCTGGTGGACTGCACTTTACGGCAGATAACAATGTTACCAATCAGCGGGTATTGCAGGGCATTACCAAGGGCACTTTTGATTATGCCAACACGTTAGGCGTTCGGCTCAGGGAACTTAATAAACTGATTGCTGCCTATAATGGCGATAGTGCGAAAATGGCGGCATATATCGCAGAGCGTGGCAGAATACAGGACGAAATGAAGCGCCTGGGGCTGGTAGAAAAGGATGAAAACGGCAATGTCGTTCAATATCTCAACACCGGCCGTCCGGTTTACTATGTGGGAATCCCGGATATCGCTGTCAGCGGTGGCAATATCAATGTGCAGGCCAATGACTTGACAGGTACGGGGAATCTCCATGCCAACGCGGCGCCCGCCGTAACCATCACGAACGAATCGGATGCTTATCTCAAGCTGAATAACATCCTTATGGGCGAGCAGGGCGGCAGCATTATCTATAATAAAGACAATGTCATTCCGCCGGGCAAAACTGAGGGCAACAATAAAATCAACGCTGTCAATGTCCATAAAACGGGGGCCGCATTCAATGAGATTTACGGCGTAACCGACAGCACGGCTGCGGGCAGGACTGACAGCACGGCTGCGGGCTTGACGGTGCAAAACACCAAAACCTTCAGCGGGGATAAGACGAGCACTATTTCCCTGACGCCGGAACTGGAGCAGGAGATTGACAATAATACGGAGCTGACGGCAGCGGAAAAGACGAGTTACAAACAAGATATAAGAAATGGCAAGATGAAATATACCGCCATCACCGATGTGGAAGTGGACGGCAAAATCAGCAATTTCTATGGCAATGTAACCATCAGCAATGCCAGCGGGGATATTATCATCAGCGGTGGCACGCAGGCACGGCCCACAGGCGTATTCGGCAACACGGTCAAACTCATTGCCGCCAACGGTTCCATCGCCCAAAACTACAAGGAGGGGATTGTCAATATCAACGGCGATCCGGAGAAGTATTTGGCAGGGTTGGCTACGGCCATGAAAGAAGATCTTCATTTGAGTGCTACGGATGAGGATTCAAATAACGATGAGAAAGACTACACGCGTACCGACAGTTCCCAGGAGGCTACGGGCTATATAGCTGGCCGGGATGTCTATGTATCAGCTGCCAACGTCAATGTGAATGGGCTTATTCAGAGTGGCTACAAGACTTATGCGGCCACGGTGACGGAGGAGCAGCTGGCTGCGGCGAAGCAGCGGCCGGCCAGCCGTGCGGCTGTTCTTCAGAATCACACCATGTATAAGGTCAATGATGGCGGTGCCAAGTGGAACAGCACGGACAAGG
Source organism: Pseudoselenomonas ruminantium (assembly GCA_902798865.1). Taxonomy (GTDB): domain Bacteria; phylum Bacillota; class Negativicutes; order Selenomonadales; family Selenomonadaceae; genus Selenomonas_A; species Selenomonas_A ruminantium_L. The sequence continues at coordinate 9,510 of CADBYQ010000055.1, forward strand.
CTTTTGACTATGTGCCCCAGGTTTATTGGGATCCTGCTACGAATAAACTGGTGGTAGAGGATATCGACACGGCGGGCGGCAAGGTCTATCTGACGGGCAAGATTGCCAGCACTGGCGATGGCAGGATTCTGGCAGCGGACGGTGCAGCGGAAATCTCTGTAATCAATCAGACTAATCTGGATATGAATGTGGGCAACGTGCTCAACAATCAGCGTGAAGGTGTCATTACCATTGCCGATACGGCCAATGATACCTGGACCGAATACAAGCGGGGCCAGACACGCACAATCACTGGCTACGCCGATTACCTGAAGAAGCACTCGGATGACACGGATATCTACGCCGATGCCAAGCAAACGCCTAATGATCTTTCGTTGGGTAACACAATATCCTATGGAGTAAAGGGTGACCAGCTATACACATGGGTCAATGGCTATAGTGTTGATACTACCAGAACATATGAGCACTATGAGCGCCGTGGTATGTGGGGGCTGGTTCAGACGGCGGATGAAACCGAACTGAAAGGCTGGTCAACAGACGAAAACGTTATCGACAAAAAGGAAGGGGCGAAAATAGGCCTGCCCGAAGGGGCCGTGATTACGACGAGCAACAATGTTCCGGCAAGCGGCAAACTGCATCTTGACGGACATACCACGCTTCTGAACGAAAAAATTTTTGGTCAGGAGCATTGGGTTACCACTTCGGGGTTCCTGGGCTGGTTCAAGCATATTCACGACCGGTGGAAAGTTGGCACTTCCACCATCCAGCTCTATAATTACAGCCTTAATGCCTCGCAGCCGCTCACGATTGGCTTGCTTGGCGCAGAAGTGGGTAAAATCGACATCAAGAGCACTAATGCCAGCGGCGGCAGCATCAACCTGACGGGCAATGTGGCCAACTCTCACAATCAGGCCACCCTGACGGTAAGCTCCGCAGCAGGCGGCATTACCCAGTTTGACAACACCACCTTGAAGAGCGAGATTGTGAATCTTGTGGCGCAAAACGACATTAAGAATATCCATCTCGTCTCCCTCGGCACGGCGACCAAAGATGCCAATGGCAATGTCACAGCGGTGAATGACAACATCCAGCTCAGTGCCGTTTCCACTAATAAGGGAGACATCGACATTACCGCTGTAGGTGGCATATTGGCGAATCGTTCCCTGCCGGGGAATGTGGAAATCGTCGAACTCAAGAGCAAGGACGG